>CAMLEM010000053.1 GCA_946479005.1 uncultured Chitinophagaceae bacterium
CGGAGGACACGAAGGACACGGTTCGCTACGCGAAGACACGGAGGACAGGGTTTTTTACCACGGAGGACGCGGTTCGCACTACGATCAATAGAATTTTTTACTGAATGGTTTAATTTTGGGTCCACTTTCAGATGAATGTTTTGAAAACTATTTACAGATCAAAAATTGGTGCTGAGCTGGTTATTCCCATTGTAACAATATTGACCGGCACGCTGGTACTCCTCGGTTACCAGGAGATCTGGGTTTTGTTCGGTTTAATCTTGTTACTCGGCGTTTTTGTGCTACACATCCTTTTTACCAATCAATATATCATAGAAGGGAAGACACTGACGGTGAAAAGTGGCTTTTTGTTTAAAAAGACAATTGATGTAGAAACCATCAGCGAAATATATGAGAAACGCAGTGTTGTCAATGCCCCGGCGGCCTCTTTTGACAGGCTGGAGATTCGTTTGAATGAATGGGACAGAGTTATCATATCGCCCAAAAACAAAACAGAATTTGTTGACAAGTTGAAGAGTTTAAATCCACGGATTCTGGTACGGTGACAAGCCATCAATCATAGTTCCTCTCATCGAAAAACCGGTCAGGAATGGAAAGCCAATCACCATTAACCTCCCCCGTCCGTTTACAATCATAGTAAAGTCCTTGTAATTGATTCGAGAACCGGGCCGGCTTAGCGTTTGGCGAGCGATGGGTGCTTCCAGGTGCCGCACAAATTTTGGCAGGTTCAGGGCTGTTTGGTGGAAGGCATTCCTTCCACCAATCATTTGGGACGCACAAAAAAAGGCCGCCTCGCGGCGACCTTTTAATCTATTCAATTTAGCTATCAGCGCTTCTGCCTTCTGGTTTTGAAGTGCTGACCTGTTTTTCTCTTGTTTCCTTCAGGGCTTCCCATCCGGTTCATCGCGCAACGGAAACCGAGGGTGCTGAGGGATTGGTCTTCTTCGAGGAATCGGCGTGTGCCGGGGGAGAGCCAGTAAGCACGGTCGTTCCAGCTACCACCTTTATACACTTTTGATTTTTCGTTGTGGATCATCGTAGTGATACCATAACCATACTGTGACTGTGAAAGGGAGTCACCATCGAGGAAGTCGATCACATTACCGCGCTGGTAATTCCTGCGGTTCTTGCTTTCTTCATCCGTTACCCAGGCCATTTTCACGCGACCTGTGCTATCCTTCTCATAGCGGGTTGCAGGGTCCATCGTAGTTGAATCAGCCACGTAGAGCTTCTGGAACTTGTTACCACGGAAAGGAGCAGGCATATCATCGAAGTCCATGGTGGACATCGGGCGGTAAGTATCTTCCACCCACTCGCTCACGTTACCTGCCATATTATAGAGACCGAAACCATTCGGGAAGAATGACTGGACGGGTGCTGTGTAAAAGGCGCGGTCGTTCAAACCACCGGCAACACCGGCGTTATCACCAGAACCTCTTTTAAAGTTGGCCAGGAATGAACCCTGCCAGCTACCGTGACGCGTATCACGAAGCCCATTTACGTTATGAGCCCAGGGATAGATCTGCTTGTTGGAATGCAATTCCTCTCCACGCTTTCCTTCCTTGGGAGAAGGGCGGGGGTTCTGATTGATCAGACCATAAGCCGCATATTCCCACTCGGCTTCGAAAGGAAGACGATAATCGGGAAGCAGCATACCGGACTCCATCGTAGGAGCGATCGGGGGCTGCCCTTTCTTGGATTGCATCGCTTTGCCCGGAGGCGCTGTGTACAAACCAAGGAGGTAAGATTTTGTAGTGAAATTATTATCACCCTGCTGCGCGCCGGGTTTTACGTTCGCTTTGTTGATATAACCCTTGTCGGTCAGCGTGCGCTCATTCACACGGTCGCTTCTCCAAAGACAGAAATCGTGAGCCTGCCTCCAGGTAACACCAACTACGGGATAATCATTGAACCCAGGGTGACGGAAATAGAATTCCACCAGGGGTTCGTTATAGCTCAATTCACTTCTCCATACCAGGGTATCGGGAAGCGCTCCTTCCAGGATCTTCGCGTTGGCGGGATCAGAAGGATCGAACACGCGGTTCAGCCAGTGCAGGTACTCGCAGTAGTGGACGTTGGCCACCTCCGTACGGTCGATATAAAAAGAGGGAACAGACACACGGCGGGGAACGTTGTTCCAGTCGCCCATCACGTCCTCCTCGGTCTGGCCCATCGTAAAGGTTCCACCCTCAACAAATACGAGACCGGGGCCCAGGCCCTGTTCTTTGGACTTGGCCACCTGGAAGCCGCCCATATTCTTGTCATTGTAGTTCCAGCCCGTTACATCGGATTTGTCGTATTTCTTTTTGAAAAGACCACCGTTTTTACACGAAGCGAGCAGGATCCCACAGGATACCAGGATCAGTAAGTTTTTCACGCTCATTGTTTTTTGCATAAACCTATGAATTGGAATATTTTTAACGCCGGATGAGGTTATAATATTGCACCTGGTGCCCAAATTACCCCACGGGTTTGCGAATATAGCCACTTTCATCAGAAAGGTTTACGCAGAACTACTTTTTTTAAACGGGAAAAACCCTCAAATAATCACTCATTCTTATGTCTTTCCGGAGGCTTTTCACAGGGGTGGCTTTCTGGCTTTTGGGGACCCTTCCCGCCCCCGCCCAAAGAACCTATGCCGCCCAGTCGGTGCTGGCCAGCGGCCCGTGGTATAAGATCGGTACCAGGGAAGCAGGGGTGTACCGGATCGACGCTGCCTTTTTGCAATCCCTTGGAATTTCAACGCAGGGGCTCAGCTCCTCTTCCATCCGGATCTTTGGAAATGGGGGAGGGATGCTCGGAGAGGCCGCCAATGCCTCACGGACCGACGACCTGGAAGAGATCGCCATCCGTGTGGAAGATGGAGGCGACGGGCTCTTCTCCGGAAACGACCAGGTTCTTTTCTATGCGCCCGGTCCGCATCAATGGATCAAAGATTCTATCAACCAGCGCTTCATTCACCGCCGGCATCTCTATTCAGATATTTCCTATTATTTCCTGGTGATCGGCGGCACGGGCAAACGCATTCCCCTGCTTCCATCCGGCGGGCCCGCAGCCCAGGTAGTAAACAGCTTTTCGGGTCGCTTTTTCCACGAGCTGGACACTTTTAATTTTCTATCCAGCGGGAAAGAATGGTACGGCGAGGAATTCTCCGGCTCACCGGGAAAAACTCTGACCCGGAATTTCGCCATCCCGGTAAACCCGGTTCCCGGAAGCCAGGTCAACCTGCAGGTGAAACTGGTTTCCAGGACTGTAGGTTCGCCCGGTGTTTTTAATATAAAGATCAACGACCAGGCGGCCGGACAGGTTAGCCTCCCCACGGTGCCGGGCGGTATCTATGACCCGGTGGGAAGCGAGGTCTCTCAATGGCTGTCTGGCATATCTGTGGCCGGTAACCAGCAAGTCGGTTTTCAGTATGTACCCGGCAGCTTCAATGCCCAGGGATGGTTGAATTGGTTCGAGGTTTTTTATCGGGGAGACCTTTCATTGAATGGAAAGGATCAATTGATGTTCCGCGACTGGATGAGCCTGAATTCCGGCGATGTGCAATTCCTGGTCAGAGGCACGTCTACCAACACCCGGGTTTGGGATGTCACTTCTCCCTCCGATATCATTGAACGTACAGGCACATTTTCCAATGGAGAATATCGTTTCACTTCGGGAACGGAACGGTTGAGAGAATACATCGCATTTAACCCCGTAAATTATTTGATTCCCACTAATGCCGGGAAGGTAAGCAACCAGGACCTTCACCAGTCGTCGCCCGCTGACCTGATCATCATTACGCCCCCGGCGTTTAAGAACGCAGCGGCAAAGATCGCGACGCTTCATCAGCAGCATCATTCTCTCCGTTCAGTCGTGATCACTACGGAGGAAGCATACAATGAATTTTCCGGCGGGGCAAAGGATCCTGTGGCTATTCGCGACCTGGTTAAAATGTATTTCGACCGCTATGGAACGGATCCCGCCAACAAACCACGTTATCTTTTATTATTTGGAGATGCGTCCTTTGATCCCCGGGGGAAATTGTTTCCGGGTAGGGAACAGGTGCCTTCCTGGCAGAACTCCTTTTCCCTCGATCCGCTGAACTCCTATGTGTCAGACGATTTCTTTGGCTTCCTGGAAGATCACGAAGACATCAATTCCGGGGTGGTGATGAATCTACTGGATATCGGCATAGGCAGGATACCCGCGCTTTCGATACCGGAGGCCAATGATTTTGTAAGCAAGCTCGAAGCCTATCTCAGCCCGGCCTCATTGGGACCCTGGCGAACGCAGCTCAGTTTTATTGCCGATGATGAAGACAATAACCTGCACCTGCAGGATGCGGAGCAGATCACGGCAACTGCATCGGTAACCAATTCTCTTTTCAACATCCATAAGATCTATCTGGATGCCTATTTCCAGGAATCCGGTGCAGGCGGAGAACGTTATCCGCAGGCCCGCCTGGCGAGCGATAACCAGGTCGGGAACGGAACACTGATCTGGAATTACAATGGTCACGGGGGCTCCGCCCGACTGGCCCAGGAAACGATCCTCGACCAGGAGGCGGTGAACGGCTGGAATAATGAAAATCGCCTTCCCTTATTCATTACGGCCACCTGCGATTTCGCACCTTTCGACAATCCCCGCATCCAGTCCATCGGCGAGAACATCCTGCTCCGGCCCCGTTCGGGAGCCATTGCCCTGATGACCACCACCCGCGTTGTGTTTGCTTTCAGCAACCGTGTGATGAATGACAATTACATACGGTATGCACTGAACAGGGATGCTAACGGCAACTATCTTTCATTGGGGGAGGCGATGAAAGAGGCAAAGAATTTCACGTACCAGAATTTCGGAGACATCACCAATAACAGGAAGTTCACGCTCCTGGGAGACCCCGCGGTCTCCTTGAATTTTCCGAGGCATAAGCTGAGGGTGACCACTGTCAACGGGCAGCCTTTTTCCATTGCAGATACATTGAAAGCGACAGAGGAGGTGCAGGTGGAAGGCGAAGTGGTGGATGAATCCGGAAACCTGCTCAATGATTTTAATGGAGCGGTCTATCCCTCCGTGTTTGATAAGGCGCGAACGGTGCAAACAAGGGGAAACGACCCCGGGAGCCCCGTTACCAGCTTTAGTATCCGGCAGAACGTTTTGTTCAAAGGAAAGGCGACCGTGTCGGATGGCAGGTTCCGGTTTTCTTTTCGGGTTCCCCGGGATATCAATCCTGCTTTTGGCAACGGGAAGATGAATATTTATGCGGAGAACGGAACCACGGACGCTTTGGGGATCTTTGAAAATTTCATTGTGGGAGGCACGGGTGCCGACCCGGTGAATGACCAGGAAGGCCCTGAGATCAATGCCTGGCTCAATGATGAAATGTTTGTGAATGGCGGCCTCGTCAATGAAACACCCGTGCTCATAGCAAGATTCACTGATTCTTCGGGGATCAATACCGCGGGCCTGGGCATCGGGCACGACATTGTTGCCACCCTCGACGGCGACAACCGGCAATATTTCATCCTGAACGATCACTATAGGGCAGAAATGGATGATCATCGTAAGGGGATGCTGAGGTATCAGTTACCGAAGATGGAACCTGGGTTGCATACCCTCACCATCAAAGCCTGGGATGCGATGAACAATTCCAGCGAACGGGCACTAACATTCGTGGTGGCGTCAGATGAAAAACTGGAGCTCTCCCACGTGCTGAATTATCCGAATCCTTTTACCAGGGCCACCCAATTTTGGTTCGAACACAACCGCCCCGGGCAGGAATTGAAGGTGCAGCTGCAAATAATGACCATTACAGGCCGGGTGGTTAAGAGCTTTTCCCAAAAGGTCACAACAACAGGCAACCGTTTTGCCGGTTTGGACTGGGATGGGAGGGATGATTTTGGTCAGGTTCTGGGGCGTGGCGTCTATCTTTACAGGCTCCGTGTGACCGATCATAAAGGGTTGAAAAAAGAGGTTTTAGAAAAACTGGTCATTTTCTGAATAAACCTTATGTTTGCAAACCAAAAAAAGGTCGGGACCTTGCAATAAAAAAAACGATCATCCGTTTTTTGGTGCATAAATCGAGGGTGTGAAAACCGACTTAACACGCTGATTACCCTTGAAAACCCCGTTTTTTTTGGATGCGGATAAATTTCTCTATTTTTAGTTTTGTGTTATCTCAAAAGCTCTATATTTACACCATTATTAAAAACTTACTAATGAGACCAACTGCTTTAAAACTAACTGCCGGACTCCTGATCCTTTGTGGGTTGTCATCTACAGTTAAAGCTCAGGATGTTGATCCGATCAACGTTGTAACCACTGCTGTTCCCTTCCTTCGTATTTCACCCGATGCCCGTTCTGGCGGTATGGGAGAACTTGGCGTAGCCACTTCACCTGACCAATACTCCGGTACCTGGAACATCGGTAAAGTAGTCTTCAATCAATCCCGTGGCGGTATCGGTGCTACTTATACTCCCTGGTTGAAAGACCTCGTAAATGATGTTTACCTGGCTTCTGTTGCCGGTTATTTCAAATTCGACGAAACCCAGGCGATCTCCGGTTCACTCCGCTATTTCAGCCTCGGTAACATCGAGTTCACTGATAACCTCGGAAATACTTTCGGTAACAATCGTCCCCGTGAATTCGGTATCGATGTTGGCTACTCCAGGAAATTTGGTACCAAGAATGGTTTGGGCATCGCTTTAAAGTATATCAACTCTGATCTCGCCAGCGGCCAGTCATTTAGTGGTAACACATACCAGGCCGGTAGTTCAGTAGCTGCTGATATCGGATGGTACCACGATGGCAAGAAAGCTGATGGAAACGGATTCCAGTGGGGTGCTGTTCTTTCTAACCTCGGTTCCAAGATCTCCTATACAGATAATGCAGATGCAAAGGATTTCATTCCTGCTAACCTCGGACTGGGTGGTAACTGGACCCGTAAATTCAATGCTCAGAACTCACTGTCACTGGGTATCGAACTGAACAAGCTCCTGGTTCCCACTCCTCCCGCAGATCCCGCAACACAGCAGGAGATCGATGACTATCGCAGCAAAGGCGTTGTAAGCAGCTGGTTCAGCTCTTTCGGCGATGCTCCTGATGGCTTCGGTGAAGAACTGAAAGAATTCCAGGTTGGCCTGGGTGCTGAATACTGGTATAACAACCAATTCTCTCTGCGTGCTGGTTATTTCTATGAGAACAAAACAATAGGTAACCGCCGCTATTTCACAGATGGTCTTGGAATCAAATACAACATCTTTGGTTTCAACTTTGCCTACCTCCTGCCTTCAGGATCTGGTGTAAGCCGCAACCCGCTGTCTAACACACTTCGTTTCTCCATCCTTTTCGATTTCGGAAACGGTGGTGAGAAAACTGACAAAGCAGACAAGTAAGATCTCATTGTAAAGTTTATATAGGAAAATGTCCCGCAGAGATGCGGGACATTTTTTTGTGGCCGGTACAAAGCTATCTTTGCCCTATGTCGTACAGGATCGGATCAGGCATCGATTTTCACCAGCTTACTGAGGGCAGGGGACTTTGGATCGGGGGCGTATTGCTGCCTCATTACAAGGGCGCCCTCGGGCATAGTGATGCCGATGTGCTTCTTCACGCCATCTGTGATTCCCTTCTTGGCGCCCTGGCATTGGGAGATATCGGGATGCATTTTCCCGACAATGATCCTGCTTACCGTGATATGGACAGCAAGGTTCTCCTGAGCCGCGTGGTGGACCTCGTTAAGAAAGAAGGTTATAAAGTAGTGAACGTGGATTCCACGGTAACCCTGGAAATGCCAAAGATCAAACCTTACGTGAACCAGATGAAGGAGCTGATCGCACAGATCCTTGAGGTTACCACCCGGGATGTTTCCATCAAAGCCACAACCACCGAGAAAATGGGGTATGTAGGCAGGGAGGAGGGCCTGGTGGCTTATGCCACCGTGCTGCTTATGAAAAAATGATCACCACGATTTCCGTTTTCAGTGATGTCGATACAGGTAAAAATAGTCAACAGGTCGGCAAACGCTTTGCCTCATTATGCTACCGGGGGATCGGCGGGGATGGACCTTCGGGCAAACCTGGATGCCCCGCTGAAATTAAACCCGGGCGAAAGAGCACTGGTACCCACCGGGCTTTTTATCGAGATCCCCGCAGGGTATGAGGCGCAGGTGCGGCCACGCAGCGGGCTGGCCCTAAAACAGGGGATCACCTGTTTGAACAGCCCCGGAACCGTAGATTCCGATT
This sequence comes from uncultured Chitinophagaceae bacterium, assembly GCA_946479005.1. The sequence goes on from CAMLEM010000053.1 coordinate 8,226, forward strand.
ATCGCGGAGAAATTAAGATCATCCTGATCAACCTTTCGGGCGAAGAACAGGTCATACAACCGGGTGACCGCATCGCGCAGATGGTCTTTGCAGGAGTTGAAAAAGCGATGTTAAATGAAGTGGAGGTCCTTGAAGCAACCGCAAGAAATGAAGGCGGATTCGGTCATACCGGCAATAAATGATCCTAATGAAATCAATCGGCGCATATTCAGTCATTCTTCTGTTGGTATTGGCCTCCTGCAGGTCGACCAGGCCCATACAAAGCGCCATTTCAAAGATCGATACCGTCATCGTAGCTCCCGAACCTTCCAATGGTATTGCCCGTGAAGATTCGATCGCATTCATCCGTAAAACGTATG
>CAMLEM010000054.1 GCA_946479005.1 uncultured Chitinophagaceae bacterium
TTGCGGTTTCATTTCATCAGCCGGCCGGAGATCAGGCTGATGCTGATCCTGGTGAATGTATTTGCGATCGCCTCCATCATTCTTTATGCACTGGGAAAAATAACGCCGATGGCCTTTATGGTGGGATCCATTCTCTGGATCGTACTGATGATCAGTTTCTGGTTCGTGCTTCCCGGGATGGTATATCGCCGCGCGGTCACCTTCCAGCACGAATTCAGTATGGATTTCCAGGAAGAACAATTCACCCTGGAACACGAACGGGGTTCCCGCTCCTGGCCCTGGACGGCCCTGAAGACCTGGATAGAGAGCCCGCATTTTTTTCATCTCTATTACGACAGCCGTTCTTTTTTCCTCGTACCAAAAAGCGGTTACCGCGATAAAGAAGAAATAGCGGAAATGAGAGAATTGCTGAAGAGGAAGGTGAAGAAATGATCCGGAATTTGGGATTTGGATTTTGAGATCCGGGAATTTGAATCACAGCGTTTTCACCATCACCACGTGAGGAATGGTCACCTCGATGAATTCATCACCCTTCACTTTGTATCCCATCTTTTCATAAAAGCCAACCACATTTTTCCGGGCGTGCATCGAGAGCATTTTATAGCCGCGGTCGCGGGCGAGGTTCTCGGCAAAATTCATCAGGGCTCTTCCAATGCCTTTTCCCTGCAGGTCATTCAGCACAGCCATTTGCCGGAGGCGCACGGTTTGCGGATCCTCTTCCACCAGCATACAACAGCCGAGCATATCATCTTCCTCAAAAGCCCCGATCAGCATATTGTCTTTTTCGGTTTCCAGTTCTTCTGAAGAGAGAGAAAGCCCCAGCGGCTTCCGGAGTATGTCCTCCCTGAGTTTTACCATCTGGCGGTATTCGTCACTGCCGTGATCCAGGATTTTCAGAGCCATTACTAAGAAAAGATTGGTCCGGTTTCAAATTACAAATAACTTGGTACACGACCAATCTTATTGCAACGCTGAGAAGAGGTTCTGATAAGGTGTTTTCACCGTGTTATCCTTTCGTTTTCAGGGCTTTGAAAAAAAAGGGAAAAAACAGCGTTTTAGATGCTGATTAATTCAAAAAGTATATTTTTGCTCCCTATAAACAAAAACTTAAGAACATGTCAGACATTGCATCAAGAGTAAAGAAGATCATCGTTGATAAACTCGGAGTAGATGAAGCAGAAGTGACCAATGAAGCTTCATTCACCAACGACCTCGGAGCTGACTCGCTGGATACTGTGGAGCTAATTATGGAATTTGAGAAAGAATTCAATATCTCCATCCCGGATGAGCAGGCTGAGACCATCACGACAGTTGGCCAGGCAGTGTCATACCTGGAAGAGCATGCTAAATAATCAATCCCAGCCGGGATCCGCAAACTGCCATCAGGCAGCATAATATTGGAATTCCGCCTTCGCTTCAATGCAGCGAAGGCGGTTTTAACTTTCATTAAACCGTAGTCTTTTATGGAATTAAAACGGGTGGTTGTTACAGGCCTCGGAGCCATCACACCGCTGGGGAATACTGTGCCCGCCTATTGGGAAAGTTTGAAAGCGGGTGTTTCCGGCGCGGATATGATCACATTGTTCGACGCTTCAAAATTCAAGACAAGGTTCGCCTGCGAAGTGAAGAATTTCGAACCGACCCAATTCCTGGATAAGAAGGAAGCCCGCAAGATCGACCGCTTTTCCCAGTTCGCCCTGGTCACCAGCGACCAGGCGATGGCGGATGCTGGTTTGAATAAGGACAATTATAACCCCGACCGAGTGGGTGTGGTCTTTGCCAGTGGCATCGGTGGAATCACCACATTCCAGAATGAGATCATCGATTTCGCCCGCGGAGATGGAACCCCGCGTTTCAACCCGTTCTTCATTCCCAAGATGATCCTTGACATCGCGGCGGGGCAGATCAGTATGAGGCATAATCTAAGGGGTCCCAATTTCGCGGTGGTGAGCGCCTGCGCCAGCAGTACCAACGCGATTATGGATGCATTCAATCTCATTCGCCTGAACAAAGCGGATATCATACTTACCGGCGGAAGTGAAGCGGTGATCAGTGAAGCAGGAGTGGGTGGATTCAATGCGATGAAGGCAATGAGTGAAAGGAATGACGATCCGAAGACCGCGAGCCGGCCCTATGATAAGGACCGGGATGGATTCGTAATGGGAGAAGGATGCGGCATACTTGTCCTGGAAGAATATGAACACGCCAGGGCAAGGGGCGCCAGGATCTATTGCGAGGTAGCGGGTTGCGGCGCCACCGCAGATGCGCATCATATCACAGCACCTCATCCCGAAGGGCTGGGCGCAAGAAACGTGATGCTGGTAGCGCTGGATGATGCAGGTATGGATCCGGGGGAGATCGATTACATCAACACACACGGAACATCCACGCCCATTGGCGACGGAGCCGAAGTGAAAGCCATCGTACAGGTATTCGGAGAGCACGCATATAAACTGAATATCAGTTCAACAAAATCAATGACGGGGCACTGCCTGGGCGCAGCCGGTGTGATCGAAGCGATCGCCAGCATTATGGCGGTGGTGAATGATGAAGTTCCGCCGACGATCAACCATTTCACGGATGACCCCGAACTGGAGCAGGGCCTGAATTTTACGTTCAACAAGTCAGAGAAAAGAAAAGTAAGGGCAGCCCTGAGCAATACTTTTGGTTTTGGCGGGCATAATGCCTGTGTCATCTTTAAGAAGTACTAATTTTTTTGTAGTTTACCATTTGTGGATTTCTTTAAAAACATTTTTTCTCGCCACGCCGGATCATCCTTTAAAAAAGAACTCAAGAACATTCTTGGATTCAAGCCGGGAGCCATTTCCCTTTACAAAACAGCGCTGACACATCGCTCCGTACGTGAAGGGGCCGACGAGAACAATGAGCGCCTCGAATACCTCGGCGACGCCATCCTGAGCGCGATGATCGCGGATTACCTTTTCAAACGGTACCCATATAAAGAAGAAGGATTCCTCACCGAGATGAGAAGCAAGATGGTGAACAGGCAGCAGCTGAACGAGATCGCCGTGAGAATGGGCCTGAAAAAGATCACCCTTTACAATAAAATGGACGGATCGCTGAAAGTCAGCCAGATCTTTGGGAACACCCTCGAAGCACTGGTAGGGGCCATCTACCTGGATCACGGGTACAAGAAAGCCAGTAAGTGGGTGCTGGAAACCATCATCCAGCCACATATGTTTATGGACGACCTGGAAAATCTCGAGATCAATCATAAAAACAAGCTTTATGGATGGGCGAACAAGAATGGTAAAGTTCTGGAATTTGAAACCCTGAATGAAAAGCTGGAGAACGGGCGGCGGCTTTTCACCGTGGCTGCCGTTCTCGATGGAAAGAATGTGGCCGAAGGTCGGGCATTCAACAAAAAAGACGCCTCACAGATAGCCGCCCAGATCGCGGTGGAGAAACTCGGCATCGCCAGTGTGGACACGGCTATCTGAAAAATCATAAACCTCAAAACAAAAATCGACTGCTATGAAATTTAAGATTTTCTTCCCTGCATTGGTGGCCGCAGCGGCCTTCATCACCGCCTGCAACAAGCCTGTAAAGGGAACAAACGGGGTCACCTACAAAACACCCGTACAATACAATGATTACATCGTCGGCCGGCAGACCGAGCTGATGAGAAAAGTGATCAACTTCAGTAAAGCCGCCGAGATCGACATTGATTCGGCTGCCAATATGCTGAAAGGCTATGCCACCGAAACAGGAAAAATGATCGAAGAGATCAAGGGAATGCCCCCTTACAAAGGCGATTCCAGCCTAAGGAATGCCGCCATCCGCTCCTTCAGCTTCTATAAAAAGGTCTTCGAGGAAGACTATATGGACATCATCAGGATCCGGAAAAAAGATGATATCACCCAGGAAGATGTGGATGAGATGGACAGGATCGTGAAGAAGATCACAAAGGAAGAAGAGGGCTATGACAAGTCATTTCACAATGCTCAGAATGAGTTTGCCAAAAAGAATAAAATGCGCTTAAGGGAAAACGAGGTGCAAAAGGAAATGGATAAGGAACTGGACTGATCATTTTCTCTCCATCACCAGCTCGATAAGCACCCCATTGGTGGAACGGGGATGGAGAAAGCAGATAAGCTTATTATCGGCGCCGGGCTGGGGGCTCTCGTGCAAAAGCCGGAAGCCCGCTGCTTTCAGCCGTTCCATTTCAGCGTGGATATCGGAAACTTCGAAGGCGATATGATGAATTCCTTCGCCCCTTTTCTCAATGAATTTACTGATCACCCCGTCTTCGCGGGAACTTTCGATCAGTTCCACCTTCGATTCCCCCACCCGGAAAAAAGCGGTCACTACCTGTTCGGCTTCAACGGCCTCGGTTTTATAACAGGGCGTATCCAGTAATTTTTCGAAAAGCGGGATGGAAACCTCCAGGCTTTTTACTGCGATACCTATATGTTCGGGCTTTTGCATAATTCGTTGTTCCTGACGGGGAGAGAGCCTGTTACGAAATAGGTAAAAAGCCTCTCCGGCCTCAAATTAAGGCTTTCAAATAGAACCTTTTGAGCTAATTTTGTGTTTAACCTTTACAAGAAACAGAACGATCAAATATGTTGAAATTTCCCATCTATCTCGACCATAATGCCACGACTCCCTGCGACCCCCGTGTAGTGGAAGCAATGATCCCTTTTTTCACCAACGCCTTCGGAAACGCGGCCAGCCGGAATCACCCTTTTGGATGGCAGGCCGAAGAAGCCGTTGATTATGCCCGGGAACAGGTAGCCAAACTGGTCGGGGCTGATCCCAAGGAGATCATCTTCACCTCCGGCGCCACAGAAGCGGATAACCTCGCCATCAAAGGGGTTTTTGAAATGTATGCCAGCAAAGGAAATCACATCATCACCTGCAACATTGAGCATAAGGCCGTGCTGGATACCTGCAAGCACATCGAGAAAGAAGGGGGCGAAGTGACCTACCTGAAAGTAAAGGACAATGGGCTGATCGACCTGGCGGAACTTGAAGCAGCGATCAAACCCAATACCATTCTCATTGCCATTATGTATGCTAACAATGAGATCGGTACCGTGATGCCGATGAAGGAGATCAGCGCGATCGCGAAGAAAAAAGGCGTGCTGGTTTTCAGTGATGCCACGCAGGCAGTGGGTAAGATCCCGGTAAATGTGAATACGGACGGCATCGACCTGATGGCCTTCTCAGAGCATAAAATGTATGGTCCCAAGGGTGTGGGCGCCCTGTATGTTCGGAGAAAGAATCCCCGTGTAAAAGTGACCGCCCAGATCGACGGGGGAGGCCACGAGCGCGGAATGCGCAGCGGTACGCTCAATGTACCCGGCATCGTGGGTTTTGGAAAAGCCTGCGAGATATGCATCAATGAAATGGAAGAAGAAACAAAACGGGTGGTGAAGCTGCGCAATAAACTGGAAACCGAGCTGCTGAAGATCGAGGAATCCTATCTCAACGGCGATAAGGAACACAGGCTCCCGCACGTTACCAATATCTCTTTCAAATACGTGGAGGGAGAAGGACTGATGATGGGATTCAACAAGAACATAGCGGTATCCTCCGGTTCGGCCTGTACCTCTGCTTCCCTGGAGCCTTCCTATGTGCTGAAAGCGCTGGGATTAGGAGACGATCTGGCACACAGTTCGCTCCGTTTCGGACTGGGAAGATTCACCACTGAGGAGCAAATTGATTATACCATTGAGCAGGTTACAAATACCGTAAATAAATTACGTGAAATGAGCCCGCTCTGGGAAATGTATAAGGAAGGAATTGACCTGAACACGATCGAATGGGCGCATCATTGATAGGGGATGCAGGATGGATCCAATTTTTTGAAAACAAGAATCTAACAATTAAAAGAAACTAAAATGGCATATTCAGAAAAGGTCATTGACCACTATCAGAACCCCAAGAATGTGGGAACGCTTGATAAAAGCAAGCCCAATGTAGGTACCGGGCTGGTGGGAGCGCCGGAATGTGGCGACGTAATGAGGCTCCAGATCGAAGTGGATGATGCTACAGGTCTGATCAAAGATGCCAAATTCAAGACTTTCGGTTGCGGGTCTGCGATCGCTTCCTCTTCCCTGGCCACGGAGTGGCTGAAAGGAAAAACGATCGATGACGCCATCAAGATCGACAATATGACGATCGTGGAAGAGCTCAATCTTCCCCCGGTAAAGATCCACTGTTCCGTGCTCGCTGAAGATGCGATCAAGGCGGCAGTGAATGATTATCGCCAGAAAAATGGCCTGCCGGAGATCAAATTCAACGAGTCGGTGGTCCACTAAAAGCCGGAGGAGACGATGACGAGTTTGGAGAACACGATCTATATCAGTGATAAAGCAAAAAGCAAGGTTGCCCAATTGATGGCCGATGCCGGGATCGCCAATGACCCCACATATTTTCTTCGGGTGGGCGTTGCCGGTGGTGGCTGTTCGGGTCTTACCTATAAGCTGGATTTCGACAACGAGGAAAAACCGATGGACCAGGTGTTCGAAGACAATGGTGTGAAGATCGTTACCGACCTGAAAAGTTTCCTTTACCTCGTGAATACCACCCTTGACTTCTCCGATGGGCTGAATGGAAAAGGTTTCTATTTCAGCAATCCCAATGCAAGCCGTACCTGTGGTTGCGGCGAAAGCTTCGCTGTCTGATTGATTTCCCCCGCGAAAGGCGAATTGCTTAATTTGCAGGCAATGTGGACGATCACCAAGAAGGAACTTCGACAGTTTTTCAGCAGCCTTACCGGGTATATCGCCATCATCGTTTTCCTGCTGGTCAACGGGCTAATGCTTTTTGTGTTCGAGGACAATATCTTCGACTTCGGGTATGCCACCCTGGACCGTTTCTTTTCCCTGGCGCCCTGGATCCTTTTGCTGCTGATTCCGGCCATTACAATGCGCAGCTTCTCCGAAGAATTCAAAACCGGTACCTGGGAGATCCTTCAAACGCTGCCGCTGAATCGCTGGCAGGTGATCGGGGGTAAATACCTGGGAAGCCTTATTGTCGTTTTCATCGCCCTGATCCCAACCATTATCTACATTCTTGCCGTGCAGGCGCTCTCATCCAATGAGGGACTGGACCTGGGGGCCACCATCGGTTCCTATATCGGGCTTTTTTTCCTGGCCGCGGTATTCACTGCGATCGGGATCTGCTGCAGCAGTTTTACCAACAATGCCGTGGTGGCCTTCATTACGGCCCTGATCGCCTGTGCACTCCTATACTATGGATTCAGCGCCATCAGCAAGCTGGAGGCTTTCCGGGGCGGGGCCGACTATTACATTGAAATGCTGGGGATCGATTTTCATTACCGGAGCGTCAGCCGCGGGCTTATTGATACAAGGGACATCATCTACTTTTTGAGTATGATCAGTCTCTTTTTTATGATTACTTACCAAAACATTGCGAAAAGATGAGAAAAGGCAGGATGTTTTGGCGTTCCGGTTATTGGTGGATCCCCGTATTGCTGCTGCTTGTTGCCATCAACTACCTGGCCTCCCGCCTGCACGCCCGCTTCGACCTGACAAAGGAAAAAAGATATACCCTTAGCTCCACGACCCGCGACCTGGTGAAAGGATTGGAAGATGAAGTGGAGATAGATGTTTTTCTTACCGGTGAATTTCCTTCCGGGTTCCGCAAGCTGCGGAACAGTACCGAAGAATTTCTTCGCCTGCTGAAAGACCGCAACGGATCGAAGATCCACTACCGGTTCGTTTCACCCACCGAGCCGATAAAGGGTTCCCGGGTAACCTATGGCGATTCACTGGTGAAGATGGGAGCCGTTCCCATCAATCTTACCGTGCAAAAAGAAGCCGGAGAAAGCAGCAATATCATTTTCCCCGTAGCTCTGATGCGGTATAAAGGGAAAGAGGCCCTGGTAAACCTTTATCCCGGCGCCAGCGGAAATATCTCGCAGGTGGAGATCAACAGCGCCGAAGCCCTGATGGAGTACCAGTTCGTCAACGCACTGAACAAGCTTACCCAGGCAAAAAAGCCGGGGATCGCTTACAGTAATGGAAACGGGGAGCCCCAGGATGCAAGACCTTACGACCTGGTGCAGGCCCTTTCTGCAGATTACGAGTTTGCTGTTTTAAACATCTCCCAGTATCCTTCCATTCCCGAAGGTGTGGATGTCCTGATGATCGTTAAGCCCACGGTTGGGTTTACTGAGTCGGAGAAATTCAAGATCGACCAGTTCCTGATGAGAGGGGGAAGGCTGCTTTGTTTTATTGACAATCTTATCGCGGAACAGGATAGCCTTGCCTTCAAGCCGGAACAGGTGGCTTATGATCGTAACCTGAACCTGACTGATCTTTTCTTTAAATACGGGCTGCGTATCAATACTGACCTGGTGATGGACCTCCAGTGCGATCATATTCCCTTCGTGGTGGGCGGCACACCAGAGAACCCACAGTTTGAATTCCTGCGCTGGAACTATTACCCACTGCTTATCCCAACCGGATCTTCCATCAGCCAGAACCTTGGGTATGTGGCCAGCCAGTATGCCAACTCCATTGACACCATCCGCGTAGACGGCGTAGTGAAAACCCCTTTGCTGGTG
>CAMLEM010000055.1 GCA_946479005.1 uncultured Chitinophagaceae bacterium
ATACCGATGGAAGGGCAACCTATGATGCAGCGGGGGGCCATTCCGAAGCACGCATTCAAGGAGGTCATAGAAGATCGACTTCTGAACGGGGTAAAAAGCGATTCCTAACTTTTGTTGAAGCTGATCTGGAATCGCGTGCCTTCATCAATCACACTTTCCACCTGCATTTTTGCCTTATGCGACTGAATGATGGAATATGAAGCCGTCAGGCCCAGGCCCATACCATTTTTCTTGAGGGAAAAAAAAGGGTCGAAGAGCTTAGAGAGATATTCCCTTGGGATCCCCCTGCCATTATCCTGGATGATGATATTATAGGCATCGCGGGCGGCATCCAGTTTTACATTGAGACTTCCCTTGCTGACCTCCATCGCCTCGATGGCATTGATGAGTATGTTCGTGAAGGCGATCACCAGCTTTTTTTTGTCTGCCGAAACCACCAGCGGATCCCGGGGATATACCTTCTCTACGCTGATCTTATTCAGGCTAATTCGGTCTGATGCCCGGGAAAGGCTTTCATCCATTATATCCTGTAGCGTATGTTCTTCAAAGACCAGCTCTGCTGGACTGGCGAGGTTAAGCAACTCTGTGATGATCTGGTTGATGCGGATGGAATTCCGCTGTATGATCTCCAAAAAATCTTTTTGCGGATCGTCGTCGCTGGTCGGCATCAGGTGCTCCGTGGAAAGGATAATATTATTCAGGGGATTGCGGATCTCGTGTGCGAGCATCCGTATCAGCCGTTCATTGGCGGCCAGCTTTTCTGCCTGCAGGTTGGCAAACTCAGCTTTTTTAATGTTGGTGATATCGTGTATGATCCCGTGAACCCGGGGCACCCGGTCCGAATCGGGTTGTACATACAGGGACAGAAGACAGCTCTTTTCTTCCTTTGAATCGTCCACCACCTTGATCTCCAGGTCATCGATATTCCCGGCGGTTCGCACGAGGTCCGCGATCCTCGCTTTCTGAACCTCATCAGGGATGAATTCATAGAGTGACCGGCCGGTGAGCCTGCCATTGGCTGAATAAAATAATTGTACGGAAGAATAGTTCACTTCCAGGAAAACAAGGTTCGTATCTGAAATGAAAACAGCATCCTTGGAACCCTCGAAAAGATTCCGGTACTTGTTTTCCCTGGACTTTAATTCTTTTAAGAATGCATAACGCTCCAGTGCATAACGGATGCAGCGTTCCAATTTTTCGGAGTTCAGTTCGGATTTCACCAGGTAGTCGGTAGCGCCGGATTGCATCGCTTTGATGTCAATATCCTTACTGCCGAACCCGGTAAGTAAAATGATAGGACGATCATTTTTCAGAGCGATCGCCTCTTTCAGGAAATCCAGGCCGGTTTTACTTCCAAGGAAATAGTCCACGAAGAAAAGATGATAATCCTTGTTGCGTATCTTCTCTATTGCAGTCGCATAGTCATTGTACCAGTCGATCTTGAACTGGTTTTTGTTGATGGCGTGAATGTATTCGCTGATAATGAAAAAATCATCCTCATCATCGTCTATCACTGCGATCCTTATTTCATTTCCGTAAAGCATAGTTAAGCCCTTGTTTGGGGGAATAATAAAATAAAACGGCTGCCCTTTCCTTCTTCTCCTTCCGCGGTAATGCTCCCCCCGTGGTTCATCATAATTTTTTTAACCAGTGTCAGCCCAAGGCCATTGCCGGGATAAGCTGATTTCCCGTGAAGCCGGATCGTCGGGTAGAAGATCTTATCGGCCTCCTCTGCCCCGAAACCGATCCCATTATCCGTGAAAATGATACCCCAGTGCCCCGGGGGTACAAGGTCGGAATTTCCTTCCGGGCTTCCACAACGGATCTCCAGTTTTGCAGGAACATCATTTCGCGCAAACACCAAGGCATTCCCGATCAATTCCCTGAAAAGTTTTTTCAGCTGGTCCCGGTCGCCCCGGATGACCGGCAACTCTTCCACAATGTTAACTTCCGCACCTGAGGCTCTCATCTGCATCCTGAACTCTTCAAGGACCTCCCGAATTAGTTCAGAAGGATCCTGGTCCGCCAGCTCCATCGCTTCCGGCGTGGATTCCGCGATGGCCCGGCACCCATTGATGACCGCCCGCATTTCTTCCAGGCTGGAATGAATGCGAATGGTGAATTGCTTCACCTCCTCATCCCCTACCAACTCAAACTTTTCCACTAACCGGTCAGTCAGTACACCCAGCTTTCGAAGGGGGGCCAGCAGGTCGTGCGTTGTCATTGACAGAAATGAAGAATACCGTTGCTGCAGCTCTTTCCATTTCTCTACGTTATTTTCCGATGTGATATCCGGCATCTTCATTTTGACTGGTTCATAACAGATTCTTTTGCAAAGCGCTAATCTTATGCAAATAAGGTTCCGAATTGGTATTTCTTTTATTTTGGCAACCTTATTGCCAATTAATTGCCGTAAAAAAGCTATTTAAGTTCGGCTTTTGACAGTTTTCCAAGGGCTGCTACAAAGAAAAATTTGTCGTTCCGGACCCCCTAAAACACAGTACCGAAATTAATGAAGCCGCGTATTCTCATAATTGATGATGAGACGGATTTCTGCCTGATTATGAAGAATTTTTTTACCAAGAAAGGGTATGAAGTGTTTCTCGCTTTTACCCTGGATGATGGGCTTAAAAAATTGGATGAATCGGCCCCCGGAATCCTTTTCATTGATAACAATCTCCCGGATGGAAATGGCTGGGATGCCGTCCACGATATTGTGGAAAAAATTCCCCAAATCAAGGCATACCTGGTCAGCGCTCACCGCAATAAGGCAAACTTCCCGGTAAAAGGAGATCAGATCGTGATCTGGGAAAAACCGATTTCTCTGTCCCGCTTAAATGAGGTTTTTGAGAACGCTCCTGTCACTTGACATTACAAACAGATAACATATAGCGGGCGATCTTTTCCAACTCTTTAATGTTGGATGGCTTGATCACATAATCGATCGCCCCTCTTTCGCGACAGATCTTTTGGTATTTATCCGCTCCCGAAGTGCTCCACACGATCTTTGGAATGTTGGCGTAGCGGGTATTTGGCCCGATCTCAGTCAGGATTTCCGCTCCATTCATTCCCGGCATATTGTAATCCAGCACGATGAGGCAGGGCAAATCGCCCGTATCTGATTCTTCCAGGGCGGAAAGGACCTGTGGACCATTATTGACAAATCTCAGATCGAAATTCGGGTCAATGTCCGAAAAAATTTCCCGCAGGAGTTCCTGGTCATCTTTGTCGTCCTCGCCTATCAGAATATGTTGGGTTGCGGCCATATTAGGGTCCTTAGTTTTTGTGGCACAGTTTTTTAGAACATTAAACCTGCCGGAATGTAAAGTAATAGATTTCCCCATTGCATCCAAAGCAGAGGCAGGGGGAATCTCTGTCTGTTTACATTCCCTTTTTTGCTGATAATTCTAACCACCTCTTAATTAGACATAATGAAGAAAAAACTGAAACCTGCTGACAAGGCATCTCTGCCTTTGCCAGCAGCAGACGTATTACCAGGCGTTCCGGTTGCGGCACTGGCTAATGGAAAGTCTCACCCGGTGAAATCTTCTTCAAATGGAAAGTCCGGGTCGCGTAAAAAAGCCCCTTCAAAAGCCATATCCAGGTCCCCTAAAAACGGTTCCACCGGCGATCAATTTTACAACCTTGATTTACGTCTTCACGATCAGCTGGATGCCAAGGAGCTGCTTCGTGTGCTGGCCGAAGTGAGAGAGGGAAACTTTACTGCAAGAATGCCATTGGACAAAGTGGGGCTGAGCGGTAAGATCTGTGATACGCTGAACCAGATCATCGGGCTGAACGAAGTGTTGATGGAAGAACTGGAAAAAGCCCGCAATACCATTGGAAAAAAAGGACACCTCAATCACCGCGTTTCACTTCCGCGTTATGCCCGGGGATCCTGGGCCACCGGTGTGGAATCCATCAATACACTGATCTCTGACCTTGTTCACCCCACGATCGAGATCGCGCACGTGATCAGCTCCGTGGCAAAAGGAAATCTTTCGCAGGCGATGCCTCTGAAGATCGGTGACCACGTGTTACAGGGTGAGTTCGCCAAGATCGCCGCGGAAGTAAATGATATGGTGAAACAGCTGAACCTCTTTTCGATGGAGGTGACCCGTGTGGCCAGGGAGGTGGGCTCAGAAGGAAAGCTGGGCGGACAGGCGAAAGTAAAAGGTGTGGCGGGGGTTTGGAAAGACCTGACCGATTCTGTAAACCAGATGGCGGGTAACCTCACCGCCCAGGTAAGGAATATCGCGGAGGTAACTACCGCGGTGGCGAAAGGTGATCTCCGGAAAAAGATCACAGTGGACGTGCAGGGTGAGATCCTTGAGCTGAAGAACACGATCAATACGATGGTGGACCAGCTCAATTCTTTCTCCTCAGAGGTGACCCGTGTGGCCAGGGAGGTGGGTACGGAAGGAAAGCTCGGCGGTCAGGCTGAAGTTAAAGGTGTGGCCGGTACCTGGAAAGACCTTACCGACTCCGTGAACCAGATGGCATCGAACCTGACAGGACAGGTGAGAAATATCGCAGAGGTAACCACGGCGGTGGCCAGGGGTGACCTCTCCCGGAAAATCACGGTGGACGTAAAAGGAGAGATCCTGGAATTGAAGAATACGATCAATACGATGGTGGACCAGCTGAACTCTTTCTCAGTGGAGGTGACCCGTGTGGCAAGGGAGGTGGGTTCTGAAGGAAAACTCGGCGGACAGGCGACCGTAAAAGGCATCGGCGGTGTTTGGAAAGATCTCACGGATTCAGTGAACCTGATGGCGGGTAACCTCACCGCCCAGGTTAGGAATATCGCGGAGGTGACAACGGCCGTGGCCAAGGGTGACCTTTCGCGAAAGATCACAGTGGATGTAAAAGGCGAGATCCTCGAACTGAAGGATACGATCAATACGATGGTGGACCAGCTGAACTCCTTCGCTTCCGAGGTGACCCGTGTGGCTCTCGAGGTGGGAACGGAAGGAAAGCTCGGCGGACAGGCAAAAGTGCAGGATGTAGGTGGTACCTGGAAAGACCTTACTGAATCCGTGAACCAGATGGCAGGCAATCTTACTGCCCAGGTGAGGAACATCGCGGAAGTGACCACTGCGGTGGCGAACGGAGACCTTTCGAAAAAGATCACGGTGAATGTGGCGGGAGAGATCCTGGAGCTGAAGAACACGATCAATACGATGGTGGACCAATTGAACTCCTTCGCTTCCGAGGTGACCCGCGTGGCCCTCGAGGTGGGTACCGAAGGGAAGCTGGGTGGCCAGGCCCGCGTGGAAGGCGTGGGTGGAACCTGGAAGGACCTTACGGAGTCGGTGAACCAGATGGCGGGCAATCTTACCGCCCAGGTAAGGAACATTGCGGAAGTGACCACCGCGGTAGCGAAGGGAGACCTGTCAAGAAAGATCACGGTGGATGTAAAAGGAGAGATCCTTGAATTGAAGAATACGATCAACACGATGGTGGACCAGCTGAACTCCTTCGGATCGGAGGTGTTCAGGGTGGCGCGGGAAGTAGGATCGGAAGGTCAGCTCGGCGGACAAGCCGATGTACCAGGTGTGGAAGGACTCTGGAAAGACCTTACCGACTCAGTGAACAAAATGGCCTCCAACCTTACCTCGCAGGTGCGGAATATCGCGGAGGTGACAACAGCCGTGGCCAATGGTGACCTTTCAAGAAAGATCGAAGTGGACGTAAAAGGAGAGATCCTTGAATTGAAGAATACGATCAACACGATGGTGGACCAACTCCGTGCCTTTGCTTCAGAGGTGACCCGCGTGGCCAGGGAGGTGGGTACGGAAGGTAAATTGGGTGGACAGGCGAATGTGCCTGGTGTGGGTGGTACCTGGAAAGACCTCACTGATTCCGTTAACCAGATGGCGGGAAATCTTACCGCCCAGGTCCGGAATATCGCTGAGGTGGCCATCGCGGTGGCGAATGGAGATATGTCGAGAAAGATCACCGTGGATGTACGCGGAGAGATCCTTCAATTGAAAGAAACCCTGAATACGATGGTGGACCAGCTGCGCGCCTTCGCTTCTGAGGTTACGCGTGTAGCCAGGGAGGTAGGTTCCGAGGGTAAGCTGGGCGGCCAGGCCTTCGTACCGGGTGTTGCCGGTACCTGGAAGGATCTTACAGACTCTGTGAACCAGATGACAGGTAACCTTACTTCACAAGTTCGTAACATCGCCGAGGTGACCAAGGCGGTGGCCTCGGGTGACCTTACCAAGAAAGTGACGATCGATGTGAAAGGAGAGATCTTCGACCTGAAAAATACGATCAACACGATGGTGGACCAGCTGAACTCGTTCGCCTTCGAGGTGACCCGTGTAGCGAGAGAGGTGGGAACAGAAGGTAAGCTCGGCGGCCAGGCGGAAGTGCAGGGTGTTGCCGGAACCTGGAAGGACCTTACCGACTCGGTAAATATGATGGCTTCCAACCTTACCAACCAGGTACGCGGTATCGCCAAAGTGGTGACCGCCGTGGCAACCGGTAACCTGAAACAAAAACTTTCAATTGTATCCCGCGGGGAGGTTGCCCAGCTGATCGATACGATCAATGAAATGATCGATACCCTGGCGGTTTTTGCCGACCAGGTGACCAACGTGGCAAGGGAAGTAGGAGTTGAAGGAAGATTGGGAGGGCAGGCCAGTGTACCCGGGGCGGCCGGTATTTGGAAAAACCTGACAGAGAATGTGAACCAGCTGGCGGAGAATCTTACCACCCAGGTACGGGCGATCTCCGAAGTAGCGTCAGCTGTAACAAAAGGCGACCTGACGCAGATGATCCGCGTGGATGCCAAAGGAGAGGTGGAAGAATTGAAAGACACCATCAACCAGATGATCGCGAATTTGAAACAAACCACCCTCCGTAACCAGGAACAGGACTGGCTGAAATCGAACCTTGCAAAGTTCACCCAGATGCTGCAGGGGCAGAAGGATCTCAACACGGTGACCCGGAGAATCCTTTCCGAGCTTGCCCAGGTGGTGAATGCGCAGAAGGGGATGTTCTATATCCTTGAACAGGACGAAGGAGCCGGCAGGAATCAGAAACTGAAATTATTCTCTGCCTATGCCTTCGGTGAAGAAGTAAAGGTTCAGAAAGAATTTTCGATCGGTGAAGGGCTGGTGGGACAGGTGGCCGTGGATAAGGAAAGGATCCTTCTCACCAATGTACCGAAAGGATATACAAAGATCGGATCAGGACTGGGAAAATCTTCTCCGCTGAATGTGATCATCCTTCCTGTGCTTTTTGAAATGGAAGTGAAAGCCGTCATTGAGCTGGCCTCCTTCGATACATTTGGCCCCACGCACCTCGACTTCCTTAGCCAGCTTACAGAAAGTATCGGTATCGTATTAAACACCATTGAAGCGAATACAAGGACGGAGAGCCTTCTGGTGCAATCACAGTCCCTGACCGAAGAGTTGAGAAGGACCAACGAAGAGCTCCAGGATAAAGCTCACCTCCTGGTGAAACAGAAGGAAGAAGTGGAACAAAAGAACAGGGAGGTGGAAGAGGCCAGGCTATCGCTGGAAGAAAAAGCAGAACAGCTGCAGCTGACCTCCAAGTATAAATCAGAGTTCCTTGCGAATATGTCGCACGAATTGCGCACCCCCCTCAATTCATTGCTGATCCTGGCGCAACAACTATACGAGAACCACGATGGAAACCTGAATGAGAAACAGGTGAGCTATGCTAAGACGATCCACAGTTGCGGGGATGATCTCATCCAGTTGATCAATGATATCCTCGATCTCTCGAAGATCGAGTCAGGGTATATTTCCACTGATTTCGTCAAGCTCAGGTTCAACGAGATCACAGCGTTCGTGGAAACCACGTTCAAGCATATTTCCGATAACAAGAACCTGCGGTTCCATATCGAATTGGATGAAAAACTGCCTCCCAGTCTTGAAACGGATGCCCAGCGTCTCAACCAGATCCTCAAAAACCTGCTTTCAAATGCATTTAAGTTCACTGAGAAAGGAGAGGTGGGGCTACGCATTTACGAAGCGGCGAAGGACAGCTGGAAGCCAGGCATTCCGACACTCGACAATGCGGCGAGGGTAGTGGCCTTCGAGATACGGGACACGGGTATCGGAATTTCAAAAGACAAGCAGAATATCATCTTTGAGGCTTTCCAGCAGGCAGAGGGTTCTACCAGCCGGAAATATGGAGGAACCGGTCTCGGTCTTTCCATCAGCCGCGGATTGGCCGACCTCCTGGGTGGTTCCATCGAATTGAAGAGCGAGATCGGGTTCGGAAGCACGTTCACCCTGTACCTCCCGGTGGATTATGTTCCTTCCCTGATGAAACCGGAAAAGCAGAGTATGCTCAAGGCCAGTGAATACAGGTTGGCGGAGAGCAGCGGTGTGGACCTTCTTCAGGCCGTTCCTACGATCAAGCTAAACGAGAACAAGGACCTGGAAGCGGTAAGTGAGATCGTCAATGAATCGGGCGACGACCGGAATAACATTACCGGCAGCGACCGCGTGATCCTGGTGATCGAAGATGACCTGAG
>CAMLEM010000056.1 GCA_946479005.1 uncultured Chitinophagaceae bacterium
GATGATCCCGATTAGGGAGATTTATGACAGCGTCCTCGCGCAGCTGGAGCCTTCAGTCAAAGGGCTTCCATTCAGCGTGGCGGAGGAAAACATACAGGCGAGGGTGCGGGGCGTTTTATTGATGGCAGTGGCCAATAAATTCGGTTATATTTTGCTCAATACATCCAACAAGAGCGAGCTCGCCACTGGTTACGGAACCCTGTATGGAGATATGGCCGGGGGCCTGGCAGTACTGGGTGATTGTTATAAGACGCAGGTCTACGCCCTTGCCAGGTATATCAACAGGGAGAAAGAGATCATTCCGGCGAACATCATAAAAAAAGCCCCGAGCGCAGAGTTACGCCCGGGACAAAAAGATTCAGATTCATTGCCGGATTATCAAATCCTCGACAGGATCCTGTATCAGTACATCGAGCGGAGGCAGGGGCCTTCAGAGATCAAATCGCAGGGTTTTGATCCGGCGATCGTGGACAGGACACTCAGGCTCGTTAATACGAACGAATACAAGCGCAACCAGTTCTGCCCGATCATACGGATCTCACCGAAGGCTTTTGGCAGCGGACGGAGGTTGCCGATTGTTGCTAAATATTTGTCGTGATTTTGATTCAGGATCCCGGAATCAAAAAAATCAATGCTTGAACGTGATCACCAATAAGGCCGCGGGCGCAGGAGGGATGGCCACTGTTTGTGAAATGACAAGATTATTGTCGTTCAGTGATACCACGCTCCATACATTGCTGCCCCCGGTGACCAATGCCTTGGAAACAAAGATCTCCGTTTCATTGTTCTGGAAATTCCAGGTGAACGGGCCCGCTGTACTTGGGTTACAGGCAACGGTAGCCTCATCTACCACGCCGGTGCCATTGGCGGAAACCGTGAAGATATTATCAATGAAACAGGCGATCTGGGGCTGAGAGGAGATATCAGTACCTCCGTAGGTGGCGCCCTGGAATTTCCAGTTTCCCTGGCTTATTAGTTCTGTTTTGGTTTTTTGAGGTGGCGTTGGAGGATCATCATCCTCGCAACTCGTCAGGAAAAAAACGCCGGCAAGGGCGAACGGTAGAATGGATAAGAGTTTTGATTTCATCTTTTTATTGGATTGAGTGAACAAAATAAGCATAAATCCGTTGGGTAAGAAAGTACAAATACGCGAAAATCAGGCCGAAATCTCCCACCATCCATCATATCGGCAGATAATTTGCTTAAAGCAAGTTTGTATTTTGCACACCATCATTCATACAATCCATTTCAATGCTTAAAACTGCGGAAGATATCCGACTGTTGAATGACAGGATCAGCCAGGCCGGACAGTTCACTGATAAATTGCGGGAAGCGATCCGTCACGTGATCGTGGGCCAGGATCATATGCTCGACCGTTTATTGATCGGGCTGCTGAGTAATGGGCACGTGTTACTTGAAGGGGTGCCCGGCCTTGCCAAAACACTAACCATCAAATCCCTTTCGCAGGCCATTCACGCGAAATTCAGCAGGATCCAGTTCACGCCCGACCTGTTGCCGGCCGATGTGATCGGCACGATGATCTATAACCAGCAGAGGAATGAGTTCGTTGTGCGCAAAGGTCCCATTTTCGCCAATTTCATATTGGCAGATGAGATCAACCGGGCCCCAGCGAAAGTGCAGAGCGCCTTATTGGAAGCGATGCAGGAGCGGCAGGTGACCATTGGTGAGAATACTTACAAACTGGATGAACCTTTTTTGGTACTTGCCACGCAAAACCCGCTGGAGCAGGAGGGAACCTATCCTCTCCCCGAAGCCCAGGTGGACAGGTTCATTATGAAGGTGATCGTCGATTATCCTAAAATGCACGAAGAACAGATGATCCTTCGCCAGAACGTGCAGGGGATGGGATTCGATGCCGTAAAACAGGTGGTATCCATCCAGGAGGTTTTGAACGCCAGGGATCTGACAAGGCAGATATATATGGATGAGAAGATCGAACAGTACATTCTTGACATTGTTTTCGCCACAAGAAAACCCGATAAATACAATCTTGAAAAATTAAAGCCGCTGATCTCATATGGCGCTTCTCCCCGGGGAAGCATCAATCTCGGGCTGGCAGCCAAGGCGCAGGCCTTCCTGAACCGTCGAGGCTTCGTGATCCCCGAAGACGTGAGAAGCATCAGCAAGGACGTGCTGAGGCACCGGATCGGCCTCACTTACGAGGCGGAGGCGGAGAATGTGAAGGTGGAGGACGTGATCGAGGATGTTATCAAGCAGATAAATGTTCCGTAGGAGCAAATCGCAAATCCCAAATCCCTTCTCAACGCACAAAATGTTAACGACCGCCGAAATAATCAAAAAAGTAAGAGAACTTGAGATCAAGAGCAAGAAGATCACAACGGATCTCTTCACGGGGGAATATCACAGCGCCTTCAAGGGCAAGGGGATGTCGTTCAAGGAAGTGAGGGAATATGCAGCAGGGGATGATATCCGGTTCATCGACTGGAATGTTTCGGCGCGGTTCGGCCATCCCTTCAGCAAGGTATTCGAAGAGGAGCGGGAGTTGACGGTAATGCTCCTGGTTGACATCAGTAACAGCTCTTTATTCGGAACTGAACACGCGAGAAAAAGAGATGTGATCACCGAGATCGGGACCGTGCTGAGCTTTTCCGCAGTGAACAATGCCGACAAGGTGGGAGTTATTTTTTACAGCGATAAGGTGGAGGCATACATTCCCCCGAAAAAAGGACGGCAGCACGCATTGTACATTGTGCGGGAGCTGCTGAGCAAGGAACCTAAAGGAAGGGGAACTGCGGTCAGTACGGCGCTTCGATATTTTAATAATGTGATCCGGCAGAAAAGCATTGCCTTTATTCTCAGTGATTTTCTCGACGCAAACTATGAGGACGCCCTGAGGATCGCGGGCAAGAAACACGATATCATCGGGATCAAATTATATGATAAAATGGACAGGGAACTGCCCCGCGCCGGGATGATGCAGGTGGAGGACCTGGAATCAGGCCGGCGAAAATGGGTGCATACCGATGATCCCTTTGTAAGGCACAGCTATGAAAAAGAATTTTTCCGTGTTACCGAATACAGCACGCAGGCTTTCAAGAAAGCAGGGAGTGACCTTCTCCACGTACGAACGGGAGAGGATTATGTGCGGATCCTGCAAAGGTTTTTCCTCAGTCGTAACCGGTAGGCTTTTCGAATGAACAAATATCTGATCATCGCGATTGTGTTAATTGGCCTGGGAGCAGAGCTCCCTGCGCAGAACCGTCCCGTGATCAGGAGCAGCACTACGAAGAACAAGATCCTCCTGGGGGAACCCTTTGAACTGGTGATCGAGTCAAGCATTCCCGCGGGTTCCATCGTCCGGCCCCTGAAGATCGACACCATCCCGCATTTTGAATTTCTTTCCCCTCCCGTCTCCGATACCATCAGGGAGGCAAAGGGCATTCAGATCAAGTCCGTATTCTCCCTTACCAGCTTTGATTCGGGCCATTGGGTGATCCCTTCTTATTCGATCTCTTCGGGCATCCGTACTGATACCATCCCGATCGATGTGATGTTTACACCGGGTTTTGATTCCACGCAGCCTTACCACGACATCAAGGATGTTATAGCCGTGGAGACAGCGGAGGAAGGATATCCCTGGTGGTATTACCTGGCAGGTGGACTATTGCTCCTCGTTCTCGCCGTGCTGATCCTTCGCAAAAAGAAGAAAAAGCCTGTAGTTAAAGAGGTACAGGAAAGGGATGCTTACAGTGTAGCCATTGAGGAGCTGCAGCGATTGAAAAAGAACAGATCATCCAGTGTTGAGTTTTATTCTAAAATGACCGATGTATTCCGGATCTATGTCTTGAAACGGAAAGGCATTCAATCTTTGCAGAAAACCACACACGACCTGGTGGTAAAGCTGCAAAACCTCAGGCCGGAAAAAGAAAAATTTGACGCCCTGGCGCAGGCACTGCGAATGAGTGATTTTGTAAAATTTGCCAAATACCAGCCCACAGCGGATGATGATGAACAAAGTTGGCTGGCCATTAAGAACGGGATCGACGAATTGGAAAAGCTAAACTGATGTTGTACGACTGGATCACGGAGATCGAATTTGCTTTTCCCCTGGCCTTCGGCCTCTTCTTCCTTCTGCCACTGTTGATCCTTTGGTACAGGAAAAAGAGCGACCGGATGCAGGGGAGGATCTCTGTGTCCTCGATCCACGCTTTTGGTGTTGACAGCTGGAAGGTGAGGGCCCGGCACCTGCCCTTCATTTTGCGATTGTTCAGCATCAGTTGCCTCATCATTGCGCTGGCAAGGCCGCAAAAGAATTTCGACGAGCAAAGGACGGAGGGAGAGGGGATCGATATTGTTCTTTGTATGGACGTTAGCGGAAGTATGGGATCCCGCGACATTCCTCCTTCCCGGATGGATGTGGCCAAGGAAGTGGCGGAAGAATTTGTGCGCAGCCGACCAGTTGATCGCATCGGGCTGGTGATCTTCTCCGGTGAGAGCTTTACCCAGTGCCCCATTACCACCGACAGGAATACCCTGATTACCCAGATACAGACCCTGGAAAGCCGCAAATTTCTGAAGGACGGTACGGTGATCGGGGAAGGCCTGGCCACGGCGGTGGACCGTTTAACGGAGAGCGGATCAGCGAGCCGGGTGGTGATCCTCATCACCGATGGAAAGGAGGATGCGCCGGACACCCGTTTGATCGATCCTTTCACTGCGCTGGAGATCGCCAAAGCACAAAATGTAAAAGTCTATACGATCGGGATGGGAGCCGTGCCTTCCAATATCAATGAATTTGGGGGAGATCCCGGCCGCCCGAGGAACCCCAACATTGATTTCATTGATGAGGCCCTGCTCACGCGGATCGCCAATGAAACGGGAGGGAGGTATTTCCGCGCCCGCGACAAACAGGCCCTGCAGAACATCTACCAGGAGATCAACCAGCTCGAAAAATCGGAGGTGGAGGTGACCTCCTTCCAGCGCCACGATGAAAAATTCCTTCCCTTTGTACTGGCAGCGCTTGGATTCCTTTTTCTCGAATTGATCCTGAGGCTCACATTATTCCGCAAATTCCCCTGACGCACTCTTTGTATTTTCGCCGGGATGAAAGCCTTGGTCTATAAATCCACCGGTAGCTGGTACACGCTGAAAGATGAGTCCGGCCGGTTTTTCAATGCGCGTGTTAAAGGAGTATTGAAGCTGGACGATATTACTTCTACCAACCCGGTGGCCGTCGGTGATTTTGTAAATGCGGAAAAAGAGAATGAAGAAGAAGGTACCAACCTGGTGATCACGGAGGTGCTGCATCGCGATAATTACATCAACCGGCAATCACCTAGGCATAAGCATCAGCATCATATTGTGGCAGCCAATCTCGACCAGTCGTTACTGGTGGCCACATTGAAGGAGCCGCGCACTTCACAGGGTTTCATCGATCGGTTCCTGGTAGCCTCCGAGATGTACCACGTGCCTTCGATGATCATTTTCAATAAATCGGATCTCTATCGCCAAAAGGAGATGGAGAAGTACGGGGCCTGGAAGGAAATGTATGAAGAGGTCGGCTATACGGTACTTCTCGTGAGTGCGGAAAAGAACGAAGGGATCGGAGAGCTCCTGTCTCATCTTCATAATAAGACCACCCTGATCAGTGGCCACAGCGGGGTTGGCAAAACCTCCTTACTGAATCTCCTGTTACCCGATGCGCAATTGAAAACAGGGGCCATCAGCGGCTGGAGCGGTAAGGGCCAGCATACCACGACGTTCGCGGAAATGTATGACCTGCCCGGCGGGGGAAGGATCATTGATACACCCGGGATGCGTGAGTTTGGACTGGTGGGGCTTGCCCGGCAGGAGGTTTCCCATTATTTTCCTGAAATGCGGGAAAGGCTGGTGAATTGCCAGTTTAATAATTGCCTGCACGTAAACGAGCCGGGCTGCGCGATAAAAGAAGCTGTGAACGAAGGAAAGATCAATGAAGACAGGTATGTCAGTTATGTGACGATACTGGAGTCGATAGAGGACAGGAGGTATTAAGAGATTTGGGATCCCGGATTCCGGTTTTGGGATTTGTGAAAACGGGTGCCGGTCGAAAGGCAGGCGGGATCACAAAATCACCGGGCTGTTAATGCATTTAAGCAATATTCCGGCGTTCGATCAAAAGCCTTCCTTCGAGGAGGTTCGCCAGTTCCACGACCGCTTTGTTTTCCTTATTCATCGCATCGCGGGTCTTCGTTGGAAAGATCGTGATACCGTTGTAGATGTTGTAGTGTAAGGTGAGTGTTTGTCCTTTGAATTTGAACTCCCAGTCGATGGTATCAAAATCATCTTCCTTGTTCAGGAATTTTATGCCAAGCTCCTGGCTGAGCACGTCTGCGGTGTGGTAGAATTGTTTCAATCCTCCATCATCGGCGATAACGACTTCGGTACATCCGAGGTTGGTTCGTAGGGTAAGAGACATAGAAAAGGTTTTTAGGTTTATTCATAAGACAGTGGCAGGGCAGCATTAGCTGCAATTCGAAATCTTAATTTCTGAACTTTTTGGCTTTATCAGCGGCTTTCGTTGCTTCCGGATCGCCGCTGAGTATCTTTTCCGCACCCACGTTCTTACCGTTGGTCTTGCATCCATACTTGGGTTTGAACAGGGAGTTCAGCATCCCGCAGGAAGAAAGCATTACCATCGCGAAAGCGGCCACAGTAAAGAGTTTCAGGCTTTTCATTTTCAGGCTTTAATTTGCTAACGAAGCTAATTTAATTTAATTGCTTCTCAGAGAGTAAATCTACGTGATACCGGCTATTTCCCCTTATACCAGCCCGAATAGAAAACGTAGTTTTCCGCGATCCGGTGGATCTCCCCACTCACCAGGTCTTCCGGGATATCCTTGACTTTTTTGGCCGGAACACCGGCGTAAATGCTACCTCCTTCGCAAACCGTATTTTCAAGAACTACGGCACCCGCCGCTATGATCGTGTTGCTGTGCACGATCGAATTGTCCATCACGATCGCACCCATCCCTATCAAAACATCATTGTGAATGGTACACCCGTGAACAATGGCGTGATGCCCTATGGATACATTATCTCCAATTGTGGTGCCATATTTCTGATAAGTGCAATGTATGCAGGCGCCGTCCTGGATGTTCACCCGGTTGCCGATGCGTATAAAGTTCACATCGCCACGGATTACGGCGTTGAACCACACACTGCAATCGTCTCCCATCACCACATCGCCGGTGAGTGTTGCATTCGGAGCTATATAGCAATTATTTCCCCATTTGGGTAGTATGCCTTTTACAGGAAGAATGAGTGGGTCCATAGACTGAATTTAGTTTCTTTTCTTTGTTGGATGAACAACCGGGAAATGTTTTTCAGGCATCTTGCCCAAACCAGCACAGAGCCATTGGCCCTCGAAGTGGTTTCCGCGGAGGGATGTTACTTGCAGGATGTGAAAGGAAAACGTTATCTCGACCTGGTAGGCGGCATCAGTGTGGCCAATGTAGGGCATCGCCACCCTGCCGTAGTAGAAGCCATTCGACGGCAGCTTGATGCTTATCTCCACGTAATGGTATATGGGGAATTTGTGGAGTCGCCGCAGGTCAGGTTCGCCAGTGCAATTACAGAACGGCTCCCAGCGCAGCTTGACTCTGTTTATTTTACCAATTCCGGGGCCGAGGCCATTGAGGGGGCTATGAAGCTGGCCAAACGCATCAACGGAAGGCATAAGATCCTTGCCTTTAAAAGATCGTACCACGGCTCTACGCAAGGAGCACTGAGCATCCTGGGGGATGAATACTGGAGAAATGCTTTCCGTCCCCTTTTGCCCGGGATCACGCACCTGGATTTTAATTCTGAAGGAGCGCTTGATGCGATCGACGAGAGCCTATGCTGCGTTATAATGGAAACGGTACAGGGTGAAGCCGGTGTGGTGATACCGGAAAGTAAGTGGATAATGGCGATCGCGGAGAAATGTAAGGAGAAAGGAGTTTTACTGGTCCTGGATGAGGTGCAGGCCGGGTTTGGGAGAACGGGTAAGCTTTGGGCCTTTGAGCATTTCGGGATCGAACCGGACATCCTTGTGTTGGGCAAGGCCCTGGGTGGCGGACTTCCCCTCGGTGCTTTCATTTCCTCGAAAGAACGGATGGGATTGCTCACCGATGACCCGGTGCTGGGGCATATCACAACTTTTGGGGGGCATCCCCTGAGCTGCGCGGCGGGACTGGCGGGTTTCGAGGCCCTGCTGAATGAAGACCTGGTTTCCCGGGTGAGCGAGAAAGAAAAATTATTCCGGCGGTTGTTGGTACACCCTGGGATAAAAGAGCTGAGAAGCTACGGGCTTTGGTTCGCCATAGAATTCGGATCAGGGGAAAAGAACAGGAAGGTGATCGCGCGTTGCCTTGAGAGAGGAGTTTTCACAGACTGGTTCCTGTTCACCGATTCGTGTATGCGATTGTCACCCCCTCTGACTATAACAATG
>CAMLEM010000057.1 GCA_946479005.1 uncultured Chitinophagaceae bacterium
GCCGAAAAGAGGAGCCTGGGCCTGGAACTTTTCACGGATACAAAATGGTGGAATCAATACCCGCTAACTTTTGGGGTAAGAGTGAGCCGGTTATTGGACAATGACCCGCTGGCCGGGCTCGGCAGCGGAAGTTATGTATGGGAACTGGTGCTGCCTGTATCGATCATACCCCGGTAGTCCCTACAAAAGCTTCAGGCTTTCCTCGATCACGCGGATCTTTTCCTCCGCATCGTTTTTCTTTTTTCGTTCTCCTTCTATCACTTCAGGCTTTGCGTTTTGCACGAAACGTTCATTGCCCAGTTTCTTTTCAACGGAAACGAGGAATCCTTTCAGGTATTCGAGGTCTTTTTGAAGTTGTGCTTTTTGAGAGCCGGTATCAAGCGGCGTGGTGGTCTCAATGAAAAACTTATCTTTTTGCACAACAAGGGTGATGCTGTTGGGAATGTTTTCACGGGTATAGGAAACCGCTTCCGCATTGACCTGCTTTTTCAGGATCTCCCCGAAGCTGTCATAGGCGGGTTGAGTCTCCGTCTGGATATGGAGCCGGATGGCATCACGGGGCTTAAGCTGGTTTTTATTCCGCGCATCGCGGATCGCCGTGATCACCTCTTTTAAAAGAGCGCCTGTTGCCAGCACGGAAATGTCAGGTTCCTGCAGCGGTGCCCCGGGCCTGACTACCAGGTCGTCCGTTCTTTCCCTGAGCTGGTGGTATATTTCCTCGGTTACAAAGGGCATAAAAGGATGCAGCAACTGAACGAGCTGCTCAAAAAAATCCACGGTCCTGTCATAAACAGCCGGGTCCATTTTTTCTCCGAATGGAGGCTTCATCCATTCCAGGTACCAGCTGCAGAAATCATCCCAGATCAATGAATAGATCGTTTTCAGGGATTCACTCAGGCGGAAATCCCTGAATTGCTCCTCTACCTGCGACCTCACTTCATTCAGGCGGTTCTCAAACCAACGGATGGCAAAAGAATTTTCACCGATAGCATCGTTTTCCTTTGCCGGCTTCTCAATGGTTTGCTCCCACATCTTAACAAGCTTCAGCGCGTTCCACATTTTGTTGATGAAGAACCGCCCCTGCTCATTTCCCGAGGGGTCCCACATCAGGTCGTTCCCTGCAGGGGAGGCGATCATAATTCCGAAACGGACCGCATCGGCCCCATCCTTATCGATCATCTCCAGGAGATCGGGTGAATTTCCCAGCTGCTTGCTCATTTTTCTACCCTGCTTGTCACGCACGATGCCGGTGAAGTAAACCTCGCTGAAAGGTTTTTCTTTCTTATACTCGTATCCCGCCATGATCATCCTGGCCACCCAGAAAAAAATGATCTCAGGCGCGGTAACCAGCGTATTGGTGGGGTAATAATAGCTGATGTCCCGGTTGCCGGGATCGCTGTATCCCCTGAATACTTCCATTGGCCAGAGCCAGGAGGAGAACCAGGTGTCCAGGCAATCCTCGTCACGGGTCAGTGCTACGTTTCCCGCAAGAACGGTTGCTTCTTCCTCATTCCTGGCCACGAACACATTTCCTTCTTTATCGTACCAGGCCGGGATACGATGTCCCCACCAAAGCTGGCGGCTGATACACCAGTCCTTGATGTTTTCCATCCAGTGCCGGTAAAGATTTTTGAATTTGGGAGGGAAAAACCTTATCTCTTCTTCCATCACGGCTTTAAGTGCCGGTGAATAGATCTTTTTCATATCCACCCACCATTGCAAAGAGAGGCGGGGTTCCACCACCACATCTGTTCTTTCGCTATAACCTACTTCGCTGGTATAGTCTTCTGTTTTTACCAGGAAGCCTTTGTCCTCCAGTTCCCGGGAGATCTGCTTCCGGGCGCTAAACCGGTCTTCCCCGATATAGATCTGCGCTTCGGCGTTGAGTGTCCCATCCTCATTAAAGATATCGATCACATCCAGGCCGTGCTTCTGCCCGAGCTGGTTATCATTCATATCGTGGGCCGGTGTGACCTTCAGGGCACCGGTACCGAAATCCATTGAAACGTATTCATCCGTGATGACGGGGATCCGCCGGTTGATGAGCGGCACCCGTACGAACTTTCCGTGAAGGTGCCGGTACCGTTCATCTTCGGGGTGAACGCAAACGGCCGTATCTCCCATTATCGTTTCTGGTCGAACCGTGGCGATGGTCACATACTCTTTCTCACTTCCTTCAAGAAAATATTTCAGGTAATATAATTTCTGGTTCGTTTCCTTCCGTATCACTTCTTCATCGCTTAAAGCGGTCTTAGCCTTCGGGTCCCAGTTGATCATCCGCTTGCCGCGATAGATGTAACCTTTTTTATAGAGATCGACGAACACGCCAATGACAGAATCGAAATAATGCGGGTCCATCGTGAAGGTGGTTCGGTCCCAGTCGCAACTGCAGCCCATTTTCTTCAACTGCTGTAAAATGATCCCCCCATACTCTTCCTTCCATTGCCAGGCATATTCCAGGAATTCGTCTCTCGAAAGCGAAGATTTTGCGATCCCTTTTTCCCGGAGCATCTGAACCACCTTGGCCTCCGTGGCAATGGATGCGTGATCGGTGCCCGGAACCCAGCATGCATTCTTTCCCTGCATCCGCGCCCGGCGCACCAGTATGTCCTGGATCGTGTTGTTCAGGCAGTGTCCCATATGAAGAACGCCAGTGACGTTGGGGGGAGGGATCACGATCGTGTAGGGTTCCCGGTCATCGGGCTCGGAATGAAAATAATTCTTTGAAAGCCAGTGTGAATACCATTTTTTTTCAGCGGCGGAATGATCAAAATTCTTCGGGAGTTCCATAAGGCGGCAAAGATAAAGTAAAGGCTGTCTCCGGCGATGAGCTGCTGTTTATCGCCGGGGGCCTTTATCTTCGGTCTTATGAACAGGCAAATCTTTTCCTGGCATTCTCCCGCCCTTAACAAGGAGATGCCAATCGCATCCTATGGAACCACCGGTTTTGCATTGTTATTGGTACCCACCGCCGCAGCGGACTACCTGGAATATGAGAGGTTCCAGCTGATGGACCATATCGCGCCCTTCATCAACGGCGGCCGGGTCAGGGTTTTTTCAATCGACAGCATCAACAATGAATCCTGGCTGAATAATAATATGGATCCCCGGCAAAAGGCGGTTCGGCATAACCAGTGGAATGAATATGTTTTTAATGAGCTGATCCCTTTTATCCGGACGAATACCAGCGCCGAAACACCCATCATCACCTGCGGCGCTTCCTTCGGGGCGCTCCACGGTATGAATCTTTTCCTGAAGAGACCGGACCTCATCAATGGAGTGATCGCGATGAGCGGTGTCTATGATCTCACGGAATACACGAAAGGATATTTCGATGAGGATGTTTATTTCAACAGTCCCTGGCATTATATGCAGAACCTGGATGACCACTCCATCCTGGAACAGATCCGGGCAAGCCGGCATATTCACATTCTCACCGGCAGCGGGGCTTACGAGGATCCCGGGGCCTCGGGAAAATTCGCCAAAGTGCTTTATGATAAGGGGATCTGGTATGAACTGGACGTCTGGGGGAGCGAATGGCCGCACGACTGGAATACCTGGCGGGCGATGCTGCCGCATTATTTGGGATCCAGGTTTTGATTGTTTCCCGCAGATCCCACAGATTTCCACCCTGGTCTCACAGATTATTACCCGCCCTTCGATATTTGTTCAACCGAATCGTATCTGAGATTAATTTCTGCGAAATCTGCGTATTAAATCTGCGGGAATCAAAAAATTAAATCAATGAGTCTCTTTATTATCGGAGAAGAAATCGCTTTTCCTCCCGTTCATCTCGCCGAGCCCGACGGTTTGCTCGCCATCGGTGGTGATCTTACTCCCGCGAGGCTCATTGCGGCCTACCGTTCCGGTATCTTTCCCTGGTATGAAGGTGAACATATCCTCTGGTGGTCGCCGGATCCCCGGTTTGTATTGTTCCCCGGGGATCTCAGGAAGAACAAAACAGTCTCGAAGCTGATCGCGCGCGGAGTTTTTGAATTTACGGTTAACAGGGATTTTCCTGCCGTGATCCATCATTGTAAATCGGTGCGGCGACCGGGGCAGGAGGGCACCTGGATCACCGAAGAAGTGGAAAAAGCCTACATAAAAATGCACGAAATGGGTTTTGCCCACAGCGCAGAAGTCTGGAAGCAGGGTAAACTGGTGGGTGGGCTGTATGGAATGCGTATGGGAAGGGTTTTCTTCGGAGAAAGTATGTTCAGCCTGGAGCCGACCGCCTCGCGTTATGCTTTCACAAAATATGTGGAAGTCCTGGAATCCGAAGGCATAGCGCTGATCGATTGCCAGGTATATACCGAATACCTTGAAAGCTTTGGCGCAGGCTTCATTCCCCGGGAGGAATTTCTTCGGCTTTTGGGGGTGCTGTTACCGCCGGGTTGATCATTACTGCGTCCATCGCCAGAGCAATGGTGTTCCGGGGATCCGTGGAGATCGATTTTATCAGGGGCTGCAGGTCTGCACCGGCGCTCCTCCATTCCACGATGAAATTATCACCCGTATTATGAAACTCACCTCTTTTCACGTAAAACTTTTGGGTGTACAGGGGTGGCAACACCAGGATGGAATCGACAAACTGCTTCAGTTCTTTTCCTTCGTGGTCATAAAAGGCAGTACCGGTGAGAAAAAGGGAATCCGTGGGGCTGGTATTACGAATATTGAGTTCAGTGTCCATCCGTATCGGACGCTTAAGGAAACCGGAATATACGACCGCATTAACGGGCACATACGCCTGCCGGGCGGGAAGTAGTCTCGAGGTGTCAACACGCACTACGGGACTTTCTTTCAATTTGCTTTCTTCTTTTCTTCGGGCGACGTTGCTTACAACGATCATCGCGATGATCAGGATGGCAACAGAGATGGCTCTTATCATAACCGGTATTTGTTCGTTAAGGATCTTCAGCTGCTCAGCACCGTGGGTTTGCCTTTGATCAATGCTTTCAGGACCTTCCGGTTCCCCACAATGAATACCAGGTCACTCTCTTTCAGCACGAAGGTAGAGTCGGGATTCAATAAACGTTCAGATCTTCTCTCCACACCCACTACCAGGGCGCCGGCCCTCTCGCGGAATCCCGCTTCCCGGATGTTTTTTCCGATGAAGGGAGAGCCCGCCTGCACAGTGAACTGGTAAAGCTCGACTTCTGTATTTTCTCCCGATTCTTCACGGATCGGGGGCCTTAGCAATACTTTCAGTTTCTGGATCTGCATATCGGTTCCCAGCACCAGTAATTCATCTCCGGGGTAAAGAACCTGCTCCCTGCCCGGGGCGGGAATGTGCAGATCCTCTCTTTTGATCATAACAATGTTTACCCCCAGTTGTTCCCTCCATCGCAGCTCATAAAGCTTTCTGCCCACGCATACCGAATCGGGATATACTTTCATCGGAACGATATGCGCGTTCCAGGGTGCCAGCTCTGTCCGGTTATTCTCAGCGGTGGCGATCTCCCGCTGATTTAAATTGGTGAAGAATCGTTTCTCCAGCCGGGAATAGAACTTTTCGATCTTCTCAGAGAGTCCTACCAGGATAGCCACGACAATGAGCGTGAAGATCATTCCCGTCCAGATATTGAACACCAGCGTCAGCAGGTACCCGATAAAGAAAGCGGCGATCCCCAACTTTAATATCCGCACCACCAGCAACACGGCCCGGTTCTCTCCTTTTTCCACCACCTTGAATGCACCGGCAGGAATCCTGATGGCCAGCGCCCAGAGAAAAGGCGAAAGGATCAGCAATGTTACAAGCACCAGGATGAAACGGTAGGCGAGAGGGTTCGATTCATTTTCAAAAAGAGGCAGCACATATTTGTTCATTAGGAGGATGATGGAGAACATCACCACGGAAAGCACCACAGTGCTGAGCAGGGTATTGCGGAGATAGTTTTTCCACTCGCTGGTTTGGGTTACATTTTTGGTCTCACTGGTATATCGGTTCAGCTTTTCCACCATTTCCCCGGGAAGGATGCCTGCCAGCCACCTGTAAAATGGAGTGGATGCTTTTACAAGGTAGGGAGTTGTCAGTGTGGTGACCGCCGATACTGCCACTGTGATCGGGTACAGGAAACCGCTGGTCACGCCCAGTGTGAGTCCCAATGTGGCAATGATGAAGGAGAACTCCCCGATCTGGGAAAGAGAGAAACCCGTCTGTACGGAGGTCTGGAGGGTCTGCCCCGATAACAGGGCCCCGAAACCTGTGCTAAGGATCTTTCCCGCAACGGTCAGGAGGCAAAGTATGGCAATGGGCACCGCGTAATCGATCAAAACCTGCGGATCGATCATCATACCAACCGAAACAAAGAAGATGGCCCCGAAAAGATCCTTTACCGGCATAATCAGGTGTTCGATCTTTTCGGCCCTGGTGGTCTCTGCCAGGATGGACCCCATAATGAAGGCTCCGAGTGCAGGGGAGAAGCCGATATTGTTGGCAAACACCACCATCGCCAGGCATAAAGCGATGGAAATGATCAGCAGCATTTCATCGCTCAGGAATCTTTTTGATTTTTTCAGCAGGGAAGGAATGAAAAAGATACCCAGGGCAAACCAGATTGCCAGGAAGAAGATCAGCTTGAGCATCGTATTGAAAAGCTCGGCCCCGGCAAATTGCTGGCTCACGGCAACCGTTGTAAGGATGATCATCAGTACAATGGCGAGGAGGTCTTCCACGATCAGCACACCAAATACGAGGGATGCGAAATGTTTCGTTTTAAGCCCCAGCTCATCGAGGGCCCGGATGATGATGGTTGTGGAAGAGATGGAAAGAATGGCGCCGAGAAAAATACTGTCCATAACCGACCAGCCCATCATCCGTCCGGCCAGGTAACCCAGCCCCGACATCACGATCACTTCCACGATCGCTGTAATGGAAGCGGAACTGCCTACCCGCAGAAGTTTCTTGAAGCTGAACTCAATACCCAGGCTGAAAAGCAGGAAGATCACCCCGATCTCCGCCCATATCCTGATGTTCTCATCTTCCTGTACAGTGGGAAGGAAATCAAAATAGGGGCCCACCAGGAAGCCGGCGATGATATATCCCAGCACCAGGGGCTGCTTAAGCCATTTGAATACTAATGTAATGATCGCGGCCGCACCCAATATCAGGGCGAG
This sequence comes from uncultured Chitinophagaceae bacterium, assembly GCA_946479005.1. Next base: position 7,117 of record CAMLEM010000057.1, read on the forward strand.
GTCGATAATGAGATTCGGTAAATGAGCCATTCTTCTTTTTTTCTTTGGGAAAACGAAAGACAATCCTAAAGAAGCCGGCTTCTACCAGAAATAATGTTTGGGGAACAGTAAACGAATATTGTCTATGAACGGAAAAGAATACAGCCTGGTTGTTGATGATCGGGAATTCCCCGCAACAAGGAAAACATCAGCAGTAAAAAGATCGTGGGCCGCGTGCTGTTTCCTTTTCACCCTGAACTTTTGGGGATGCTCCATCGCGCATTCTCCCAGGGCTTTCTCATCGTCAGAGGGTTGGGGGCTGGCCTCCATTCGACGTTCCAGGTAGATCTTGTACACCGGCACGGCCAGTGCCTTTGCAAAAAGCGGGATATCCGGAGTTATCAGTAAGAAAGATAAGAGGATACAAAGCTTTTGCATAGGCAAAATTAGTTTTTTTATCTTTGTTGGATGCAATCCTACCAGGGAGATACCAAACTCAAACCCGAAGAAGATATCGCTGTTGATACGCTCACCCAGGACCCCTGCCAGCTGGTGGTCTGGAACGACGAGGTGAACACATTCGAATGGGTGATCGAAACCCTGGTGGATGTTTGCGGACACAACCACGAACAGGCAGAACAATGTGCCTATATCATCCATTTTCACGGTAAATATGCCGTTGCCAATGGAACTTACGAGGATCTTCGTCCAAAATGCGATGCCATTGTTGACCGCGGCATCAACGCCACCGTGGAATTGGTGACAGCTTAAACCCTCTTTTAAAGGTCAAACACCATAATAATCCGGAAAAAATTATCGGGCCCTCCGGAAAAATTCATAATTTCAGCGCACGGTTCTGCAACAGAGAATTTTAGGAAACGGGAAAGATGAAAATCTGATTAAAAAGACCCCGTTATTTTTTTTCTTTTCTAAATTCCTTGACATTGCATCCCGTTAAACCTATCTCCACCCCGAACCTACGAATATTCAACGCGCGGTAAAGTTTTTCCAGCCGTTTCGCGTAAGATTCAATCCTGAGAAGACCAATAATGAAATTCTCGTTTATACGTGATTTTCAGATGTGATGACTGACCCTGGAACACCCGGTTAATGGATCTGTTTTTTGATATTGGACCTGTATCACTTCAGAAAAGAAGCTATTACCGTCGTTTTTTAATTTTTTTTAAAAAAAAAAAAAAAACATACCCAGGTACGGGTCGAAAAAAAAGGAAGCAAGGGGAAATTGTGACCGGGCACGAAGCCCCGGCAGATCAGCCGGT
>CAMLEM010000058.1 GCA_946479005.1 uncultured Chitinophagaceae bacterium
AGTTCACGGTAGATGTGGTGATCGGAGAATCCGATAGCGAGAACGGCATTGCCGGGAAAGTGGAAAAGCTCGACATCAGCCGCTATGTGAACACCGACGGTTTGCCGGAGTCAGACAGGGATCTGCTCGCGCTGCTGAGAAAATTACAGGAGCCGGAGATCAACAAATATATCAGCAGGAATTCGCCTTTCTCCGGTATCTGGGAGAATATTATCCATCACGAAGAAGACGATCTTCCGGAGGAAACAAAATCCCTGATGGCTGAGTACCTGCTTCCGAAGCTGAAAAAATTATTCAGTGAGAGCTCTTCCCAATCAGTCGTTTATATGCTTCCGCAGAAAAAAGCATTCAAGACGAACAACCTGGAACCCTTACAACTCCAGTTCGAGGAGGCGAAGTTGAATTTTTATGTGAAAAAGAATTCTCACTTTACCATCCAATGCCGGGTGAAAGCGGGGGGTATTGATTACGACCTGGGCGACAATGAAAGTGAAACGCCCCTGTTCTTTTTGTATAATCACCAGGCCTGGCTCTGGAAAAACAATGAAGAGATCCACCTGGTGGAAAAATTCCTGCCCACTGGCAAGATGACCATCCCCCAGGATCAGTGGATCAAGGAACTCAACAATTTCATACTGCCCCTGGCGAGAGAACATAAGGTGGACTTTGATAAGTCGCTGGTGCAGGAGATCCGGGAGGGGAGCCCGGAAGTAAAATTATTCCTGCTTGAAAAAGGCGAATACCTCGTGTTTCAGCCTTCGTTCAGTTATAAAGGATATGAGACCCGTACGCGTGACCGTGATGAAGTGGTGGTGCCCCAGGGCGAAAAAGTGGTGATCGTTCATCGCGACAGGGAGGCGGAAGATGCATTTATCCGCAAGCTGCAGAATCTTCATTCGAACTTTGTTTATAACGAGGAATCGGCAACCCTCGCTTTGAAGGGTACCGATGTGCTGAAGAACAACTGGTTTTTCCTGTTCGTGGATGCGATGAAAGATATGAAGACCCCCGTTTTTGGTTTTGAGGCGTTGAAGAATTTCCGGTTCAATACGGCGAAGCCGCAGACCAAGATATTCATCAGCAGCAATACCGACTGGTTCGACGCGCGGGTGGACATCATTTTTGGCGATCAGAAGGTTTCGGTGGCGGAGGTGAAACGGGCCCTGGCCAATAAGCAGCAGTTTGTGCAGTTGAATGACGGCACTTTGGGAATTCTTCCTGAAGAGTGGCTGAAAAAATACTCGCTTCTCTTCCGGGTGGGAGAGGGTAAAACGGACTCTTTGAAATTGTCGCGCTACCACGTGAGCGTGGTGGACGAGCTTTACGAAACGCGCGACGAAGCCGAACTTGTGATCCAGCTCGAAGAAAAGTACCAGAACCTGAAACAGTTCAACCAGATCGAAGAGATAGAGCCGCCGGCAGAACTGAAGGATGTTCTTCGTCCGTACCAGGTGGCAGGCTACCAGTGGCTGAATTACCTCCGGGCCATCCGCTGGGGGGGCATCCTCGCTGACGATATGGGATTGGGTAAAACCGTGCAGGCACTTTCCTTTCTCCAGCACTACCGCGAGAAGAATGGTCATCTCAAGGCGTTGGTGGTTTGTCCAACTACGCTTATCTACAACTGGGAGAACGAGATCCGGAAATTCACTCCCGCATTGACTTATCGCATCCATCACGGGGGAGGCCGCACGAGGTCGAAAGAAGAATTGATGGACCACGAGATCACCATAACCACTTATGGTACCCTGCGAAGTGATATCAAGCTATTGATGAGTGTGGATTTCGATTATGTGATTCTCGATGAAAGCCAGGCGATCAAAAACCCGTCGAGCAAGGTAACCAGGGCGGCCTGCCTGTTACAGGCAAAAAATCGTCTTTGTATGAGCGGTACTCCCCTGCAGAATAATACGTTTGACATTTTTGCACAGATGAATTTCCTGAACCCGGGAATGCTGGGTACCGTGGAATTTTTCCGGCAGGAGTTCGCATTGCCCATTGATAAGTTTGGTGAGCAGGACAGGAAGGAGCACCTGAAGAAGATCCTGTATCCTTTTATATTAAGAAGGACCAAGGAGCAGGTGGCCAAGGATCTTCCCGAAAAACAGGAAATGATCCTTTTCTGCGAGATGGAGGATGCCCAGCGAAATATTTACGATGCTTACCGCAACGATTACCGCAACCAGATCCTGGGAACAATTGAAACACAGGGCATTCAAAAATCGCAGCTTACGATCCTCCAGGGCCTGATGAAATTGCGGCAGATCTGCGACTCACCGGCCATTTTAAATGAACAGGAGAAATTTGAGAATCATTCCATCAAGCTCGACGAACTGGCCAGGGAGATCACTGAGAACATAGGGAATCATAAAGCCCTCATCTTCTCCCAATTCCTCGGAATGCTTGCTCTTATCCGTGCGAAACTGGAAGAGTTGGGGATCAAATACGAATATTTCGATGGAAGCACTTCAGCGCCGGACCGCGAAAAAGCCATTCAGAGCTTCCAGAATGATGATGAAGTGCGGGTTTTCCTGATCTCGCTTAAAGCCGGGGGTGTGGGTCTCAATCTGACCGCGGCAGACTATGTCTATATCGTGGACCCGTGGTGGAACCCGGCGGTTGAACAACAGGCAATCGACCGAACGCACCGTATCGGGCAAACGAAGAACATCTTCGCATACCGGATGATCTGTAAGGATACCATCGAAGACAAGATCCTGCAGCTCCAGGAAAAGAAACGGGCCCTGGCTAAAGACATCATCTCCGACGACACTTCGTTCGTGAAGGCGCTTACCAGGGAGGATGTCGAGTACCTTTTTAGTTAATTGTATTTCCGCCACCGAAGGTTCTTTCATCCTCTTACGTCTATTTTCGTACACATATTCACCATTTTATGAAGAGGATTTTTTCCCTTGTGATTGGACTGATTGCGTTAGTGTCTGTTTCCCAGGCACAAAGAGATGCAGGAACGATCAAAGGGAAGCTCATTGATACCGCCTCGAAACAACCCCTTGCCGGCGCTACCGTAACCGTAATTCAACCCCGGGATTCCAGTCTCGTCACATTTACCCTGACCAACAAGCAGGGTGCCTTTGAGATCAAAGGCCTGGCTGCTGGAGATTACCGCCTCCTGGTCAGCAGCAAAGGATACATCGAATTCAAAAAGGATTTCACCATCAGTACAGCCGCTCCTTCGGTGGAGCTGGGTGACATTGCAGCAGAAAAAGATTATAAGACCCTGGAAGGGGTGACCGTCACCACGGAATCACCGATACAGGTCAGGAACGATACGGTTCAATTCAACACCAGCGGTTTTAAAACTCTTCCCAATGCTACCGCGGAAGATCTTTTAAAGAAACTGCCCGGGGTAGAAGTGGATAAGGAGGGCAACATTAAGGCCCAGGGTGAGGATGTACAGAAAGTGCTGGTGGACGGCAAGGAGTTTTTTGGGAACGATCCAAAGCTTGCGACCAAGAACCTTACTGCAGATATGATCGAGAGTGTGCAGGTTTTTGATGATATGAGTGAGCAGGCCAAGTTCACAAAGATTGATGATGGAAGCAGGAGCAAGACCATTAACATCAAACTGAAGAAGGATAGGAATAAAGGTTATTTCGGAAGGGCTCTCGTGGGAATCGGGGACCAGGACCGCTATGAGGCCAATCTTTCCTTTAATAAATTCAAGGGAGAACAGCGGGTCTCTGTTCTTTTCAACAGCAATAACATCAACAAGCAGGGATTTTCATTCTCTGATATCATCAGCTCGATGGGCGGCTTTAGTGGATTTGGGGGCCAGGGTGGTGGAAGAAGCGGCGGAGGTATGGGTGGTGCGATGCAGATGATGAGTGTGCGCGGGGGAGGTATGTTTGGAGGAAGCGGCTCCACAGGTATCATTCGTTCCACTTCTTTGGGTGTAAATTACAGCGATCTCTGGGCCGGGAAGGTGAAGGTGTCGGGAAGTTATTTTATGTCCGACTCTAAACCCGTGCAGGAAGAATCCTCGCTTCGGCAAACCAGGTTCAACCCGGATTCCATCTCCGAAAGGAGCAGTGAGAATTTTTCGGATAACCTCAACCGCAATCATCGTTTCAATATGAGGCTTGAGTACCAGATCGATTCGATGAACTCCCTCCTTTATACTCCGAATGTAACAATACAGAACTCCGAGAATTACAGGGAAAGCGAATCATTTACCAATGTGATCATTCCCGGTAAGCAGTTCCTTGCCATTGAAGGAAGTTCGCTGAACACCAACAAACGCGAAGGCCTGAACATTACAAATAATCTTTTGTTCCGCCATAAGTTTCGCAAGATTGGAAGAACGATCACGATCGGGCTGAACCACACGTATGGGGAGAGTGAAAGTGACGGTCTTACGATATCCAATAATGACTTTTACGACCAGGATGGTATTCTTATCCGGAGCATAACCCAAAACCAGAACTCCAGGCAGAAAACGGAGAATCGCAACAATGTGATCAGCACGTCCTATACGGAACCTATCGGACTGAACAAGCTTTTCGAGATCAATTATGCCTATACGAACAATGTGAGTGAGTCAGGCAGGGAGACCTTCAACTTCAATTCGGGGAATGACAAGTATGATCTTCCCAACCTGCAGCAGACAAATAATTTCAGAAACACATTCCTGGCCCATCGTGCGGGAGTGAATTTCAGGGTGCAGGAAAAGAAGTACAATTACCAGCTTGGCCTCGGCATACAGCAGGCGACAATGGAAAGCCGCAGCTTCCAGGCGATGACGGGCAAGGATTCGGTAAATGAACAGAGCTATGTGAATTTCTTCCCAACGGCGACCTTTAACTATACGCCCGTAAGAAGCAAGAACCTTCGCGTTTCATATAATGGCAGAACAAGTCAGCCCTCGATCTCACAATTACAGAATGTTCCGGATGTAAGTGATACCCTGAACATCCGGATCGGTAATCCTAACCTGGATGTGGAGTTCAACCATAGTTTCAATATCGGGTTCAACACTTTCAACATTCTTACCTTCAAATATTTTGCAGCAAACCTGAACCTGAGCTTTACCCAGGATAAGATCGTAAACGCGATAACCACAAAGGGGCCGGTGACCGAAAACTCATACCTGAACAGGGATGGTTATTACAGGGCATTCGGGTTTGTGACGCTGGGACTTCCGTTTAAGAACCCCAAATTGAAAGGTTCCAGTGTGAATCTTACAAACAATATGTTCTTCCAGAGGAATATCAGTATCCTGAATGATGTGGATAATGTGACCAGGACCTTCCAGGTTACCCAGGGCGTGGGCGTGAACATCAACAAAGACAAGATCGATTTTGGGGTGAGAGCCAGTCTTACTTACAATGATAACAGCTATAGCATCGATCCTTCAGCGGATGAGGATTATTTCACCCAAACCTATAATGGAGACATCACCTATACATTCCCGAAGAATTTCATCCTATCCACCAATTTCGACTACCTGGTGAATACAGGCCGTGCGGAAGGATTCAACCAGAGCATCCCGCTCTGGAATGCAAGCATCAGCAAGCAGCTTTTCAAAAAGAAGAATGGGGAGTTGAAGTTTTCAGTGAATGACATTCTTAACCAGAACCAGAGTATCAACCGCACGGTGATGGACAATTATGTGCAGGATACGAGGAGTATGGTATTGAAAAGATACTTTATGGTGAGCTTCCTGTTTAACTTAAATCGCACCGGAGGCAACAATCAGCAGCAGATGCCGAGGATGATAGAAAGGAATATCAGGGATGTCAGGATGTTTTAATTGTGTTCCGAAGATGACCCAGAAAAGACTTATTTAGATCATCAGCGGGATTTGAGAAACAAAAAAACGCCCCTTTTTCAAGAGGCGCTTCATATAGTCGGCAGGGTTAGACTTAGAATATCCTTCTTCTCCGGTATGAAGCCGAAGCGGCTGAAGAGCCGGACACAAATACCATTAAAATTCCTTTGAAAAGGCGGATCACATTCAGTGAAGGCCTGTAGTGAGCCTGGTAGATCTTCGCAGACTCGTGTGCGTGAACCAGATTCTTGTTTTTCATAGAGTCATTTTTAGGATAAACGGATTGTTTCTTCTTAAAAGTATGTAATCAGCCTGTTTTTTTATAGTATTGGGCTGTCAATTAACCCGTTAAATCCAAAACTGATGAAAATTGCCGTAAAACCACTTGTCCTATCTACTATTTTTTCCCTTTGTATCTCCGTCTCCCAGGGCCAGTTAAAGAAACTCACCCCGCCTTCCGGCTTTGCTCTCGATCTCCGGAAAGTGATCGAAGATTATCCCAACCGGTTTGCCAACCTGGTGGGAGATCTCGTGGTGGAGAATCATCAGTCGGTACAGTATAAATGTAATTTCCCGGTGACGGGAGCGCTGGAAGCCAGTGTTACGAAGTACAGTTCTACCGTACGAAACATTTCGAGCTGGGAAGCCTTGATGCTGAGCACGGAGAGTTTTGAAGAAGCCAAAAAACGTTTTCGTTCCCTGTTTGCCCAGTTGAACGGCCTGAAGGTTAGCATCGATGGAGTAAGTTTTACTTTGAAGGGAGAATATGAGTCACCCAGGGAAGAGATCAAGTTCACCACTACGACCTTTATTTTGTCACCGGAAGGAGAAGCAGTAAAAAAATTTCGTGCTGAGATCCTGATGGAGTATGAACTCACTGAATGGAAGGTCAGGGTCATCGTGTTCGACCGGGAGAGGGAAGACGATGAGAGGCCCTCTGATGATCATTAACGTTCCTTAACATTATTCAAACCCTGTTTAACCGCAATTGAAGAAGGCTAAGAATACTTTCGTAGCTCCAAAGATCAGCTATGAGAAAGATCCTTCTTGTTTTAGTGGCCACCTTCATCGCAGCATCTGCGGATGCACAGCGGAACGGGAGCGTGCAGGGAACAACCTTTGACACACTCAGCAAACAGGCGGTAGCCGGAGCCACCATTACCGTACTGGACAGAAAAGATTCCTCGCTGGTGTCCTTTACTATGACGGATAATACAGGGCATTTTGAACTGCGCGGGATTCCCAATGGAGATTATCGGCTTCTCGTTACGCACACGGCCTATCATAATTCCAATAGATTCTTTTCCATTTCTGATTCTTCCAGGCAGCTTAGCCTGGGAAATATCGTAATGAATGACAAGGTGAAGGTATTGGAAGAAGTGGTGGTCGCCAATGAAGCGCCACCGGTAACAATGATCAACGATACGATCCAGTATAATGCCGGCTCTTTCAAAGTGGCTCCAAATTCGAGCGTGGAGCAATTGTTGAAGAAGCTTCCCGGGGTCAAGGTGGAAAAGGACGGGACAGTGAAGGCGCAGGGAGAAACGGTAAATAAGATACTGGTAGACGGGAAAGAATTTTTCGGAAACGACCCGAAAGTGGCCACTCGGAATCTACCCGCTGATGCGGTGGACAAGGTCCAGGTGTATGACAAGCAGAGCGACCAGGCCAGCCTGACCGGTTTCGAAGATGGTGAATCTGAGAAAACGATCAACCTGAAACTCAAGAAGGACAAGAAGAAAGGTGTATTTGGAAAGGTGAACGTGGGGGTAGGGAATGATGATCGCTATGCCGGTAAGTTCAATGTAAATTCCTTTAAAGGGGCCCGCCAGTTCTCTGCGATCGGGATGGGGAACAATATCAATGCGGAAGGGTTTTCATTTATGGATATTCTGAACTTCACCGGTGAACTGGCAAGAATGCAGCGGGGGATGAGTGGGGGAAACATCAGCATTAATATGAGTGCCGAAGAAGCCCAGGCTCTTGGTATGAACCCCGGTGGCAGGAACAATGGCATCAACACGGCCTGGGGAGGTGGTATGAATTATAACAACATAATCGGCAATAAACTCGACCTGCAGAGCAATTATTTTTATAACCGGTTTGATCCACAGAAGCAAATTGATGTAGAAAGGCAATACCTGCTCCCGGATTCCACCTATTATAGCAGTGAATCATCGAAAACGAACAACCTGAGCAACAGCCACCGGCTGAACCTGAATCTCCTTTACCAGGTGGATTCGATGAATTCCATACGCTGGATCCCTTCATTCAGCCTGCAATCAGCTAACAACCGGTCGAACGCGAACTATCAAACACTTTCGGGAGCGCGAAAGCTGGCTAACCAGGGTTTCAGAACATCTGAATCAGGGAATGAGGGTTTTAATTTCCGTAATGAGCTGAGCTGGAGGAAGAAATTTGCAAGGAAAGGGCGTACATTCTCTCTAAGTCTTAATACCAGTTTCAATGAGAGCGAGGGAGCCGGGAGCCTCTATTCAGTAAATGATTTTTATAATACTGCCGGGCAGCTCGAT
>CAMLEM010000059.1 GCA_946479005.1 uncultured Chitinophagaceae bacterium
CAATGGCCTTCATCGCTTTGATGGAAGCCGCATTTTCCGAATGCGCCCTGAACTCAACACGGTCCAGGCCCCACTCTTCGAAGGCGAATTCCAGCAGTAATAGCTTGCAATGGCGGTTCAGACCCGTTTTCTGGAATTCACTTCCGTACCAGGTGTAGCCAAGCTGCGTTGTGCCATACTTGGGTTGAATATCATAAAAGCGGGTGCTGCCGGCATAGCGACCGGAGCCTTTGTCAAAAACTATGAAGGGATATTCTTTTCCTTCTTCCAGGTTCCGGACAGCGGTATTTACATATTTAATGAGATTCTCTTCACCGGCAGCTGTAACGAGGCCATACTTCCAGATGCCTGGTTCTTTTTGAGAAAAATCCCTCAGGTACTCAATGTCATCACGGGTGATGGCCCGGAGTTCCACCTTATCATTGGAAAGAACGGGTTTCAGCCCGAATATATTCTTAGTGGTCATTTTCGAGGCGATTGATCTCCGCGCCGAGTTTGCGTAATCTACCGTCAATATCCTGGTAACCGCGGTCGATCTGTTCGATGTTTTGTATCAGGCTCCTGCCCTCTGCACTCAGGGCGGCGATGAGTAAGGCCACACCGGCGCGAATGTCGGGAGAACTCATTGTTATGCCCCGGAGCTTTTGTTCCCTGTCAAGCCCGATCACCACAGCTCGATGCGGATCGCACAACACGATCCTGGCTCCCATATCGATCAGCTTGTCGACAAAGAACAGGCGGCTTTCAAACATTTTCTGGTGAACCAGCAGGGAGCCGCGGGCCTGGATCGCGGTGACGAGCACTATGCTAAGGAGGTCAGGGGTGAAACCGGGCCAGGGATGATCGTAGATCGTCATCACCGATCCATCCATAAAAGTCTGGATCTCGTAACTCTCCTGGGAAGGAATATAGATATCATCTCCCCTGAATTCCATTTTTATTCCCAGCTGGGCGAATTTATCAGGGATGATACCGAGATGCTCGATGCCGGCGTTCCTGATGGTGATCTCGCTTTGCGTCATTGCAGCCAGCCCGATGAAGGATCCCACCTCGATCATATCAGGCAGCATCGTGTGTTCGGCTCCACCCAATTCTTTCACGCCTTCGATCCTGAGCAGGTTACTTCCTATCCCGGAGATCTTCGCGCCCATCTTATTAAGCAGCCGGCATAGTTGCTGGATATAAGTTTCGCAGGCGGCGTTGTATATAGTGGTCACACCCTCCGCCATTACTGCAGCCATAATGATGTTGGCGGTTCCCGTGACAGAGGGCTCATCCAGCAAAAGGTCGGCACCTTTCAGGTGGGGGGCTTCGAGATGAATGAACCCGTCTTCCTCATTATAAACGGCATTGGCGCCAAGCTTTTTGAAGCCGGAAATATGTGTGTCGAGCCTTCTTCTTCCTATCTTATCACCACCCGGCCGGGGAATGAAAGCCCTGCGGAAACGGGAAAGCAGGGGCCCTGCGAGCATCACCGAACCGCGCAATCTCCCGCTCTTTGACCTGTATGCCGCGCTGTGGAAATAATCAATGTTAACATCATCCGACCGGAAGCTGCAGGTATCGGGAGAAACGCGATCGATCTTCACGTTCATTTCGCCGAGTAATTCGATCAGTACATTTACGTCGCTGATGTTGGGAATGTTCCGTATGGTAACCTTTTCGGGAGTGAGAAGAACAGCACTGAGTATCTGGAGTGCTTCATTTTTTGCCCCTTGCGGAATTATTTCCCCAAGTAATTTCTTTGCTCCGAAGACTTCGAATGCGGGCATTGGAGAAGAAGGTTAGGGATCAATAGCGCTTTTTCTTAAAGTTACCACCACCGCCTCCGCGGTTATCTCTTCGGCCGCCACCACCGCCACCGCGCTGCTGGAATTTGCCTCCACCCCGTTTACCATAGCCGCCGCTCCGTTGATTTTCCTGTTGAGGCCTGAAGGCTTTTACATAGGGCGTATTGGTGAAGGTCAGCTGGCCGTTGGTTATGGAAGAGAGTTCACTCTGGATCGCATCGTCGTGTACGATCTCTTTATGCCAGTTATTGTAAGCAAGTTTCATATAATAGGCCACCGCGTTGGCAAACCCGAGCTTCTTTTCCGGGTTTTCTTCCTGCAGTGCTTTATCTATGATCACCTCCAGGTTTTTACCCAGGTGGGAAAAACGGGGATTCCTGTTGGGATAGGGCAATGGGTCAGGCTTTGCCTTGAGGGTTTCGCGGGTGGGGATGGGATAGGGAGATTTAACGTCAAGCTTAAAGTCTGAGATCAGGAAAAGATGATCCCACAGTTTATGGCGGAAATCCTCCACGTTTTTCAGGTGGGGATTCAGGAAACCCATCAACTCGATGGCAGCCTGGGCATTACGCTGCCTTCTTTCGGGATCTTCTATGGTGAGGATATGCTCGATCATCTTCTGCACGTGACGGCCATACTCTCTCATCGTCAGGTGATTTCTTGTGGTATTGTATTCCATATTTTCCAGTGATTCCATCTGCAAATGTAAACAAGCGGGCTGAAGTAAGGGCAAAAAGAAAGGGGCCCCGAACCAAGGCCCCTTTTACAAGCCACCATCCTCTTCCACCTAAGAGGTCGTTTATAGTATTTTTACGGAACCAGAGTCAAATATTAAAAAGGGGAGATCCTGGTTCGTGATAAGAGCGTAATGATCGTCTGAAAACTTAAGCAAAATTGATACCAACCAACTGCGATCGTCGACGTTTTTTTAAAATTTTCCCTGCATACTTATCCACGCCAGACCGAACTGGTTTCCCTTTCATTGTTAAGGGTAAAAGTAGGCAGAAGCCTTATTCCTGTCAATTGTAAATCTCCCTGCTTATCTACTCATAACCAACAGGCTGTCCACAGAAGATTTTCACGTAATTTTTTAGACGGGCCGTCATAAAACTGCAATTATACCTTTGCGCGTCAATGACCATTGCCGTAAATACAAGGTTTCTGTCAGGTGAGCCCGAAGGGTATGGTTATTATATAAGGGAGGTCTTTTCCAGGATCAGCCGTGCGAACCCCGGGCATCGTTTCATTTTTATTTTCGACAGGGAACCTTCCCGGGATTTCGGGTGGCCTGAAAATGTGCAGACGGTGATCCTTCCCCCGCCGGCCCGCCATCCCATATTATGGAAGTGGTGGTATGATTTCCGCTTACCGGGCCTTTTGAAAAAGAATGGGGCCGACCTTTTTGTTTCTCCTGACGGATTTTGTTCGACGCGTTCAAGGCTGCCCCAGGTTTTGGTGATCCACGACCTGGATTTCATACATCATCCGCGTTTCAACAGGAAGTCGCATATATATTATTACAGGCGTTACATTCCCCGTTGTATCGCGAAGGCCAGGAGACTGGTAACGGTATCGGAGTTTTCGAAAAAAGACATTATCGAACATTACCCCCAGGCTTCGGGTAAAACTGAAGTGATCCATAATGGTGTGAGTGACCGGTTCAGGCCGCTATCCCTGGAAAAGAAAATGGAGGTAAAGGAAAAGTACACGCAGGGCAGGGAATATTTTCTGTATGCCGGCTCCATTCATCCCCGTAAGAACCTGTTGAACCTGTTAAAAGCTTTTTCCATTTTCAAAAAAAGGCAGCAGTCGTCGATGAAGCTCGTGATTGCCGGCAGGCAGGCCTGGATGTCGCGCCCTTTTGTGGATTCTCTCAAAACTTACAAGTACCGCGAGGACGTGATCCTGACCGGTTATGTGGAAGAGACGGAATTGCCTTTTCTGATGGCTGCCGCTTATGCTTTTGTGTATCCTTCCCTGCTGGAGGGATTTGGTTTGCCGGTGCTCGAATCAATGGCCTGCGGGGTCCCGGCCATCACCTCGGAGAACTCAGCGATGCAGGAAATCGCCGGGGATGCAGCACGCTATGTGGACCCCACCGATCCGGCCTCTATAGCATCGGAACTGATGCACCTGTACAAAGACGAGGATCTTCGTTCCCGGCTTTCTGCCATCGGCCTTCATCGTGCCGCGGAATTTGATTGGGAAAAAACAGCATCCCGGCTCTGGCAGGTAATACAGGAAGCTGCGGGGGCGAATCCATAACTTTGCGGCTCAATTTTATTTATGAACAGATCAACGATCACCATCGAGGTTTCAACCGATGAAAACCGGATCCCGGCCAGCATTGAATGGAACGCATCGGACACCAGCGCAAACAATAACCAGAAAGCGAAGGCGATGATGCTTTCGATGTGGGATGGAGCGGATAAGGCCGCCCTGAGGATCGATCTCTGGACAAAGGATATGATGGTGGATGAGATGGCGGATTTCTTTTACCAGACGATGATGACAATGGCCGACACCTATGGAAGGGCCACAAAATACCAGGAACAGGTTACTGAAATGAAGGATTTCGCCAAGAAATTCTACACTGATTTCCGGGAGAAACAGTTAAAGGAAAATAAAGCCAACCCCTGATCATCCATAAAAATCTTTTGTATGAGCCTGGAACAAAAAGTAATGAATGACCTCAAAGCCGCGATGCTGGCAAAGGATGAAGCGGCACTGCGGAGCCTGAGGGCGATCAAATCGGCCATTCTCCTGGCCAAAACGGCTGAAGGGGCCAGCGGCGAGTTGAAAGAGGAAGAGGAAATGAAGATCCTCCAGAAACTCGTTAAACAGCGACGGGATTCGCTGGAAATATTTCGCACACAGAACAGGGCAGACCTTGCAAAGAAGGAAGAAGAAGAGATCGCCGTGATCGAGAAATTCCTGCCGAAAGCAATGTCACCCGAAGAGGTGAAAGCGGGAATCGAGAAGATCATTGCAGAGACCGGGGCGACATCGCCGGCAGATATGGGTAAGGTAATGGGCGTGGCGACCAAACAATTTGCCGGTCGCGCCGACGGCAGAACAATATCATCCCTTGTGAAGGAGTTGTTGTCGAAGTAAATGGCCTTCGACCTCATATATTTAGTGATCCTGGCGCTGGCGGCCTGGAATGGGTATCGCAGGGGCCTGGTGGTTGGTTTGTTCTCCCTCATTGCAGTGATCATCGGGCTGGCTGCTGCAATGAAATTATCGGTTGTGGTTGCCGGTTATATCGGCAAAGCGGTAAAGGTTTCGGAGGAATGGCTGCCCCTCATCTCCTTCCTCCTTGTTTTCATTGTGGTGATCATCCTGGTTCGACTGGGTGCCAAAGCCATTGAGAAGGGCCTGCAATTCGCGATGCTTGGCTGGCTGAACCGGCTCGGCGGTGTGCTCCTCTACGTGATCCTTTATACCATCGTTCTCAGTATTCTTCTTTTTTACCTGGAGCAAATGGGCTTCATTCACACCCATTCAATGGAGGCCTCCAAAACCTATCCGTTTGTAAAACCCTGGGGGCCGAAGCTATTGAACGGATTAGGTAATATCCTTCCCTGGTTCCGCGATATGTTCGCGGAGCTCCAGGTTTTTTTTGGAAACGTTGGAGAAGGGATTCATTGATTTCTCCTTCACTGGCAGGGTTTTAGGATCGATTCTACGGGATTATTGCCTTAAAACGATTATTTTAGCATAGATTTTTTCCAGGGACATTGATTAGTACGACTGCTATGAATTACGAGATCAAACAATACGAGAAATTCAAATACGTTGAGGAAGGTAACGGTGAACCGCTGGTGCTTTTACACGGACTTTTTGGTGCCCTGAGCAATTTCCAGAGTTTGATCGAATACTTCCGCCACCATTATCGTGTGATCGTTCCGATGCTACCCCTTCTTGATATGGATATCCTTCACACATCAGTTGGAGGGCTCGCTAAATATGTTCACAAGTTTATGGAAGCCAGGGACCTGAGAGATGTCCACCTGCTCGGTAATTCCCTGGGTGGCCACGTGGCCCTGCTCCATACGCTCAAGCATCCGGAAAGGATCAAATCGTTGACACTGACTGGCAGCTCCGGGTTATTCGAAAGCGGAATGGGTGACAGTTATCCCAAGCGAGGTGACTATGAATACATCAAGAAGAAGACAGAACTGACCTTTTATGATCCCAATACGGCTACGAAAGAACTGGTGGACGAGGTGTACAGC
This sequence comes from uncultured Chitinophagaceae bacterium, assembly GCA_946479005.1. The sequence goes on from CAMLEM010000059.1 coordinate 6,029, forward strand.
ATAACAAATAACAGGCTGAAGGCGATCAAGATCATTGCGCTTGCGAAAAGCGCGATCCGAAATAACCTGGGAGAGGAGTTGAACCAGATCAAGCAGCCAACCCTGCTTGTCTGGGGAAATAATGATACGATCACGCCGCCTTTTGTCGCCAAAGAGTTCAACAAACTGATCCCGAACAGTGAGCTGCATTTTGTAGATAAGTGCGGACACGCCCCGATGATGGAAGTGCCGGATGAGTTCAACGCCATCCTACACAAATTCCTGAAAAAACTGAATGAGCCTGCAACAGTTGGATGATCCCTGTTGTCTCATTATTGAAACATAAAGCCGCTATCCATGTTAACCCGTGAATTACTTTCTCAAACCCTGCCCTATCTCAGGATGACCGACAAGGTCTACCAGGCCCTGGAGCTTATGAATGAGAACCACGTCACGCACCTACCCATCGTTGAGGGCGAGAAATTCATTGGCACCATCTCAGAAAATGATCTCCTCCAGGCCGACAATGACCGGGATATGATTGAAAATTTCCAGCAATCTTTCAGCGATGTGACGATCCGGGATGATGAACATTTTTTAAAAGCGGTGCAACTTGCCGCAGACAGCGGTCTCAGCGTGATTCCCGTGGTAAATGAGGAAAATGAACTATTAGGGACCGTGGCCTATAACGACCTGCTGAAATTCTCCTCGGAATTTATGAGCCTCAGTGAACCCGGGGGGCTGGTGGTTTTGGAAATACCGAGCAACCAGTATTCTTTCAACGAGATCAGCAAGATCGTGGAGATGAATGATACCCAGATCACCCAGCTGAACACTACCAATGACCCCGAATCAGGAATGATGCAGGTGACCATCAGGATTAACAAACCCGAGGTTTCCGATATCGTGGCCACTTTCCAGCGTTACGATTACAATGTCAAATACTTTTTCGGTGAAGAGCTTTATGCCAATGAGCTGAAAAGTAATTACGACAACCTGATGAATTACCTCAAGATCTGAAGGGAGGGGACCCGGCGCCTCAATTCAGGCAATAATAAGTGGGATTAGCCTTATTTTTAGCTGCGGACTCAAATTTGCAAGCGTTCTGTATCTGCCGGAACCCATGTTACGACCCTTAAAATACGGATTGTGGGCAGTGCTGTTCATTGCCTGGCTTCCCTGTTCTTCACAGGAGCAGCCTGGACCTGTGCTGGAACCCACAGATACAATGGCTGTTCAAACCACCGAAGACCTTTTCATCGACAGTATCGGTATTGCCGGAAACAAAAAGACAAGGGATCATATCATCCTCCGGGAGATCCCTTTTAAAACGGGGGAAACCTACCCGGTAAATGTTCTCGCTGAAAAATTCGAGGACGCGCGCCGGCAATTAATGAATACTTCGCTTTTCCATTCGGTAGAGGTCTCAGGTGACCATTATGCTGAAAACAGGGTTCGGGTGACCGTTACTGTAAAGGAGCGATGGTACCTGTTCCCTTTACCATTTTTCCGGCCGGTTGACAGGAACCTCAATCAATGGCTTTTTGAAAAGGATGCGAGTCTTGACCGGGTGAATTACGGGATCCGCTTTGCTTACAATAATGCAACCGGGCGCAATGATAAGTTCCGACTGACACTGATGAGCGGTTACACAAGGCAGTTTTCCGTCAGTTATGACAGGCTGTACCTGGACCGGCAAATGAAATGGGGGCTCAATACCGGCTTTGCAATGGGAAAGAACCGGGAGGTGAACTACAACACAATTGATGACAAGCAGGTATTCATCAAGGACAACAGTTATCTCAGGAATTTTGTCAGGGTCCACGCGGAACTTTCTTACCGGCGGGCGATCCGTACCCGTCACAGTATCGGCATTGCTTATAATGTAGAGGAAGTAAGCGATACCGTTATTGCCCTCAACCCGCAATATTTCAAATCGGGACGAAAAAATCTCAGGGTGCCGGCGATCTACTATAATATGAATTACCAGCATCTCGATTTCATCCCCTATCCCACCAGGGGTTACGCGGCGATGCTTTCGATAAGTAAGACCGGCGTGAATCGTCTCACAAATCTCTGGCAGGTACATATGAAGGCCCTGGTAGCCTTTCCGCTCTCTTCAATGAGTTTTGTCACACTTACTGGGTATGCGGGCATCAAAGCGCCGTTTCGTCAACCTTATTTCAACAA
>CAMLEM010000060.1 GCA_946479005.1 uncultured Chitinophagaceae bacterium
TACTTCGGGAAGCAGCGGGAAAAAAGCCCATCCTCGGTGTTTGCCTGGGGCACCAGGCCATTGGGGAGCTGTTTGGCGGGAAGTTGTTGAACCTTGAAACGGTTTTTCACGGAGTTTCCACCCCGGTAAGCCTGGTACCCGGAACCCAGCACGAAATATTCAGGGGATTTCCCTCCCATTTCAGCACAGGCCGCTATCATTCCTGGATCGTATCAGAGGAAGACTTTCCCGGCGAACTGGAAATAACAGCGCGGGATGAGAATGGATTCATTATGGCAATGAAACACCGGGCCCTTGACATTACCGGGGTGCAATTCCATCCTGAAAGCATTCTGACGCCCGAAGGAGAACAAATGTTGAGAAACTGGCTTTTATCGAATAATAAAACAAACAAACCATAGAATGAACATCAAAGTATGCGGCATTACGGATATGAAACAGCTCCACCAACTGGAAGGACTGGATGTTGAATTTGCGGGTCTTATTTTTTATAAGGATTCCGCGCGTTTCGCGGGGGATAAGATTCCGGGAGCTGAGCTGAAGAAAGCCGATCTCGACCTGAGAAAGGTAGGGGTATTCGTGGATCCCGAGCTCATCGATGTGCTGGATGTTATCGACGCCTACGGCATCGACGTGGTACAGCTTCACGGCAATGAATCACCCCAGCTCTGCGAAGACCTTAGCGCAGAAGTGGAAGTGATAAAAGCCTTCCGCATTGAGCCGGGGGCGAATATTGACAGGATGATCAAACCCTATGACGCCGTTTGTGATTATTATCTCTTCGACAGCACGGGTAAAAAGGAAGGCCTTGCCGGGAACAGTGCGAAATTCGATTGGGAACTGCTCGGGAAAAGCAAGATCGAAAAACCGTTCTTCATTGGTGGGGGCATCAATCCCGAGGATTCCGGTCTTCTCCTGGATTTTTCTCACCCGGATTTTTTCGGGGTAGACCTGGGGCTGGGTTTTGAAAAATCACCCGGGGTCATTGATATGGCGAAGCTGTTGAAGTTCAAAAAGGAAGTTTCCCGCTGAGCCAGTGAAGGATATGTTAAAGCTGATCCGGCGGGATCATAGGAGGATGAACCTGGCCGGTACTTCCTTCCGTTTTCAATAACGAATCTGTAAATTTGTAGGCTCCTAAAAAAGGCAAGTATTACTTTATGAAAAAATGGCTCTTCCTGTTCCTGGCTTTTCCCCTGGTTGCTTTTTCTCAAAACCCGAAATCGCCTGGTTTTACCATTGAGGGTAAGCTGGACGGGTATCCCGACGGCACGGAGATCAGGTTATACAGGAATGGCGACAATACGGAAGCAGGGGAGGCGATACTGAGTAAAGAAAAGTTCACGCTGAAAGGCAGCGTGGAGGAGCCGGCATTGTTTTTCCTCGTGATCGGGGAGGAAAAGCCTGCAGAGATCTTCGTGGAAAACCGGGTCATCAGCTTCAAGGGATCAAAAAATGAACCGGGTAAATTCAAGATAGAAGGTTCCCCGTCGCACAATGATTTTGCCGGATTCATCAGGACATTCCTGCCTCTTGCGCAGCAGTTGAGCGCTCTTGCGGGAACCATTAATAATACGATGCCGGGAAAGGACCGCGACGCCCTGATGGATACCTATAACAAACTGCTTTTATCAATACAGACAGAGATAGACAATTTTGTCGATGCGAAACCGGCCTCACACGTAACGCCCTTTGTATTGAATGCCACTTACCAGTTCAATGAAGATCCCACCCAGCTCGAGGAGCGGTTCAATAAACTGGATCCAAACATTCGCGGTTCCATCGTGGGGAAACAACTGGAAGCCTTCATAGCGGAGAGCAAGATCGGCGCCGTGGGTACCTTCGCGCTTGATTTTACGCAGCCTGATACCGCCGGGGTGCCGGTCAGTCTTTCTTCTTTCAAGGGAAAATATGTGCTGGTTGACTTTTGGGCGAGCTGGTGCGGTCCCTGTCGCGATGAGAATCCCAATGTAGTAAAGAGCTTCAACCAATTCAAGGATAAGAATTTCACGGTGCTTGGGGTTTCTCTGGATCGCCCCGGACAAAAGGAAAAATGGCTGAAGGCGATCAAGGAGGACCAGCTGGCCTGGACCCAGGTGAGCGACCTCCAGTTCTGGAATAATGCCGCTGCGCAGCTCTACAGGATCCGGGGCATTCCCCAGAACATCCTGGTAGATCCCAATGGTAAGATCGTGGCAAAGAATCTGCGGGGACCGGCACTGGAAGCCAAACTTTGCGAGATACTCGGATGCAACTAGGCATTGGGGCAATTGGTTTAACTTAGTACGCTAAACCATCGCCCTTACAATGAAAATTCCGGTCTTTTCCCTCCTGGTGCTTCTTTCCTTCCAGGCGCCTGCGCAGATACTGAAGAACATCAAGAATAAAGTGGTGAGCGACGGCAAGTCTAAAGTGAGAACCGAAGTCAGGAGCTCCGTTCGCGACCAGATCCAGAACTACCGGGCCCAGTTCGATTCCGCAGACTTTGATTATGCACTTCTTTTAAGCGATAATTCCGGCCTGTTCAATACCCGCAAGAAGGGAGAGTTCGGGAATAAGTTCATTAACCTTCGCAACATCAGCAGGTCCATTCGCGATCTGGATCTTTCCGACGAGGAAAATGCCCGTGTGAACCTGGAAATGGGGCAGGCGGCATTTGCCTCTGAAAAATTCTTTTTCGCAGAACAGAAATTCAAGCTGGCGCGCTATTATTTCGAGAAAGCCTATATGCTGAGTGATTTCGCGTATTTGAAGACCCTCGCGAACACGGGATTGCTTTATACAACGATGGGGCGTTTTTCGCAAGCCGAGGAATTCACCGTGCAGGCGCTCGAACTCCGCGAGGAAAAACTGGGAAAGACCAATCCCGCGGTGGCGGCTTCTTATAATAATTACGGTGTTCTGCATTACAACCTCGGGAAGTACAACGAAGCAGAAAAGGATTTCGAAAAGGCACTGGAGATCATTCGCGGCAATAAGATGGAATCAGTGATGCCGCTGTCCATCGTGCTGAACAACCAGGCAATGCTCTTCCAGTCGGTAGGCCGGTATGAGCAGGCGGAAAAGACCCTGCTGCAGGCCATCCAGAACGCCCAGAAAACAGAGAACAGGTCGCGCAACATACTTCTTTTCCTTTCCAACCTGGCCCTGCTTTACCAGCATACCGGAAAATATGCGGAAGCCGAGAAGATCTACCTGGGCCTGGAATCCCGGTTTGATAAAACGAAGCCGGAATACGCGAACTTCCTGAATAACGTGGCCACACTTTGCCTGTTGATGAAACGCCCGGATAAAGTGGAGGACCTTTTGAAACGATCAGCCGCCATTTTTAAGAACACGATGACGGACCAGAGCCCCGCCTACGCCAAGGTGATCAGCGACCTGGGGAATTTCTACCGGTACGAAGGCCGTTATGCGGAAGCCCAACCCGTGCTCGAGGAGGCGCTTTCCATCCGGCATAAAACACTCAACCCAGACCATCCCCACTATGTGCAATCCCAGGAAGATCTTGCCATTCTGCACTGGAAAATGAAGAATTACCAGCTAGCGTACGGTCTTTACCACGAGGTGATGGAGAGATCCCTTGATTTTATCAACCGTTTCTTTCCTCCAATGAGTGAGGCGGAGAAAGCCAAATACCTCGATGTGCTCGCGCCCCGGTTTGAACGATTCTACAATTTTGCCCTGGATGCGGGGCCGGTGAAAAAAGATATTTTCCGTGAAGTGCTGGAATACCGGTTGGCAACAAAAGGTCTGCTCCTGAGCTCAGTGAGGAAGATCTCGGAAAGCATCCTTGAGAGCGGGGAAGAGAACCTGGTGGCTGCTTACAGGACCTGGATCGACAGGAAGGAAGAGCTTACCCGGCTTTATGTATACTCAAGAGAAGAATTAGCCGAACAAAGCATCAATATCGATTCCCTGGAATCGGTGGTAAATGCGATGGAAAAGGATCTCTCGCAGCGATCAACGGATTTCGCTCGCCTTTTCTTCACTTCAAAAACGGGCATAACTGAGCTTCAATCTAAGTTAAAACCGGATGAGGCGGTCATCGAGATCATCCGTGTCAGGAAGTTTGAGCAGGTATTGAATGATCTTTCTACCTACCTGGCCCTTGTAGTAACAAAGGAAAGTTCAGAACCCGTTGTGGTGGTTACGGAAAACGGGAGAGACCTGGAATCCCTGCATTACAAAAATTACTGGCGGTCAATGGTCAATAAGGTCCCCGACGAATCTTCTTACAAATATTTTTTTGAACCGTTTGAATCGGCTTTGAAGGGGAAGAAGAAGTTGTATGTTTCAATGGATGGCGTGTATAACCAGGTTAGCTTGTACACCCTGAAAAAGCCCGGAGGCGATTTCCTGATCAACCAGTACGATATTGTGCTGTTGGGTAACTCGCGCGACCTGGTACTGGGATCCGGCAAAAAGACCGCGCCCACTGTAAAAAAAGCCACGCTGATCGGCTACCCGGATTATGGTTCGGAGAAAATTCCTGAGCTTCCCGCGACAAAAACGGAGGTGGATGCGATCACGAAGCTGTTGAGATCCTCGGGGTACCAGGTGGAAGAATACACACAGCAATCTGCCACGGAGAGGAACTTAAAATCTGCCAATCAACTTTCCATCCTTCATATAGCCACGCACGGGTACTTTCTCCAGGATGTGGATAAAGCCAGCTGGCCCATTGGCGTGCACGCCGACAACGCGAGAGACAATGTGCTGCTCCGTTCCGGGCTGATGCTCAGCGGGGCCTCTGAATCAGAGAGGATGTCGGCCAGCCTTGACAGTACCAGCAATGGCATCATCACTTCCTACGAAGCGATGAATCTCGATCTCCAGGGGACCCATCTTGTGGTGTTAAGCGCCTGTGAAACCGGTCTTGGTGAGATCCGGGCGGGGGAGGGGGTTTACGGACTTCAAAGGGCATTCCTTGTGGCAGGAGCTGAGGCGATCATAATGAGCCTTTGGAAAGTGAGTGATGCTTCCACCCAGGAGCTGATGAATCTTTTTTATGGTAACTGGATCAAATCAGGAGATAAAACAAAGGCCTTCAAACAGGCGCAGGTTCAGCTGATGGCCAAATACAAGCAGCCCTATTACTGGGGTCCCTTTGTGATGATGGAAGACTGACCTATTTCAGTTCCCTTTTGTACATCTGCACCGCATTTTCGAAACCCAGGTAAAGGGCATCACACACCAGGGCGTGACCGATGCTCACTTCATCCAGCCAGGGAATGTTCTGGCGGAAAAAACGCAGGTTCTCCAGGTCGAGGTCGTGACCCGCGTTCACACCCAGGTTGAGCTCACGGGCACGCTTAGCCGCTTTTACGTATGGCGCTACGGCCGCTTCACGATCCACGTGAAATTTTTTGGCATAGGATTCCGTATACAATTCGATCCTGTCGGTACCTGTTTCAGCGGCGCCTTCGATCATACCGATCGCCGGGTCAACGAAGATCGAAACCCGGATACCGGCTGTTTTGAAAACATTGATCATCTCTACGAGAAAACCTTTGTGAGTGACGGTATCCCATCCGTGATCGGAAGTGAGCTGGCCCTCTGCATCGGGTACCAGGGTAACCTGGTGCGGTTTCGTTTCCAGGACAAGATCCACGAATTTCTCTTCCCTGCAGTTCCCTTCGATATTGAACTCCGTGGTAATGATCTTTTTGATCTCCCGTACATCGGAATACCGGATATGCCGTTCGTCGGGGCGGGGGTGAACCGTAACACCGTCTGCACCGAATGCCTGTGCGTCGATGGCGGCTTTTACCACATCAGGATTATTTCCTCCCCGCGAGTTCCTGAGAGTGGCGAATTTGTTGATGTTGACGCTGAGTTTTGTCATTTCATAAAGGTAAGCGAACCAGTGGCTACCAGAGTTCAGTCCAGGTGTGATCTGCCATTAGCTTAACGGCGGCAATGAATTTTTTGAAAGGCCCGGAAGTTCCCCATTCCTTTGGCGAAACAAGAGAGAGCATATGCGAGTTGTCGTGCTTCTCGTAGAGAAAATAGGTTTGGCCGATATTGGGTTTGAAGGACAGTTTCGCGTTATAGATCATCATTGACAGTTCTTTCCTTTTCTGGATCTCGTGTGCCTGCAGCGCCAGGAGCTCGATCTGTTTTCGGATCTGTTCCAGCTGCATATTGGTTTGCTCTTCCATTGCCGTGAGCGCCTTGTGCCTGATCATCCCTTCTTCGGTAGGCCTGACCAGGGCGCCGGCAACGGATGCAGAATAGGGAAGTACCGACATCTGCTTGTGATAGATCTCCGTGTTGGTATAGGGTGTTCCGTCTTCCTTTATGCCCTGCTGGGTTATACGCAGGTAACCATTGGGCATAATCTCGTGCACCACGTGCAACACCACCTCACCTTTCCTGTAAAAATGGATATTGAAGCTGATGCTGTCGGGGAAACCCGTTTGCACCTTGTCAGCAAATGCCGTATCCGCGAAGTCATTAAGATTTCCATCTGCGAGGATGGTATAGTTGGCAGTGAACGCCTTGTTTTCCAGGCTTACCCAATTATGATAGATGGAGATCTCCTTGTTCTCTTTTCCCGCTTCGATACGGTAAGTGCCGCTTTTAGGCCTGTCGCCCGATTCATAAACTCCTTTTTCAGGGAAAAGCTGCCAGGAAGCAAGAAAATTGTAGGCCTGCACCATAAACTTCAAAGATAAAACTACAAGAACTTATCTTTATTCCCCCTGATATGAAGAGTTATTTCGGAACATACCTCCAGGCCGGAAACCCGGCCATTGAATCGACCGTACTCATTTTCGATAAATACCTCAGCATTGGATTTCGCGATGCCTCCGGCGGGAACAGGACATTGAACTGGAACCTGCGGGAGGTGGAGTCACAATTCATTCCCTCGCTGCTGCAAACGCGGATCCGGCATTTGCGCCTGTCCGGGGAAGAGCTTCTCATTGACGGGAATGATGCAGATGATTTCATCCGGTCTTTAATCAGCGAAAGACAAAAACCCTGGCATCAGCGCAGTTCCGGGAAGGAGTGGATCCGGAATACCCTGTTGCTCCTGAGTATCCTGGCGCTTCTCTTTATCATTTATCTCCTGATCGTTCCCTGGATGTCTTCCAAACTGGCTTCAAAGGTCTCGATCCATACGGAAAGGCAGCTGGGAGACGCGGTATACGACGCGATGAACCTGGCGGCGAGAGAAGACACTGCCGCGAGCTTCGTATTGAATGAATTTTTTGCTGAAATGGATGTGGCTACTCCGTACGAGATCCGCATCAGCGTGGTGAGGGATGAGGTAGTAAATGCTTTCGCCCTCCCGGGTGGACGGATCGTGGTTTATAGCGCGCTCCTGAAGAAACTCCCCTCATATCCTGCCCTCGCGGCACTGCTTAGCCACGAGTTCGTTCACGTCAATGACAAACATTCCACCCGGTCGATCTTTCGCCGGATGGGATCCAAAGTTTTTATCGGCCTGTTATTCGGGAAGTTTGGGAACGTAACGGCTGTGTTGGTTGACCAGGCCGACAATCTCAAATCATTGAAATACTCCAGGACACTTGAAAAGGAAGCGGATATGAAAGGACTGGAAATACTGGCGGGAAGGAAGATCGATCCCAGGGGATTCGTTACCCTGTTTCGCAAGCTGGAAGAATCTGCTCCGGGAGGGAGGCTGCCCGAGATGCTGGCCAGTCACCCCAACATCGGGAACAGGGTCAGTTATGTGGAGAGATCCTCCGGGGGGCTGGATGTAAAAGAAAACGAACGGCTAAAAATGATATTCGAAAAACTTAAATACTGAAACCATATGTTAATTACAACTACCAGCGCGGTCGATAACCGCCCCGTACAGGAATACCTTGGTGTGATCAATGCCCAGAGCATAATTGGAGCCAACATATTCAAAGATATCTTTGCCGGCCTCCGCGACGTCTTCGGGGGAAGAAGCAAGACCTATGAAAAAGTTCTCGAGCAGGCCAAGGAAGATGCACTCCGCGAGCTGGCAGAAAAAGCACAAAAGCTGGGAGCCAATGGCATTCTCGGTGTGGACCTCGATTTTGAAACCATTGGAAGCGGGGGAAGTATGCTGATGGTGATCGCAACCGGCACCGCGGTACGTTTATGACCTACCAGTACTGAAGCTCATCCTCGATCGACTGCCCGAGT
>CAMLEM010000061.1 GCA_946479005.1 uncultured Chitinophagaceae bacterium
TTTTCACTTCTTTTCGCTTTGAGGATTGTTTAAGTTCGAGTAGTTGTTTCTCACACCTGCCTGAATGCTTCACGCAGGCAGGGATTTCACAGATTTGATACCCTTTGTTCGATTCTGTCTAACGCTTTCGAAAAGCAGGATCTTAATCTGCGTAATCTGTGTGTATTTAATCTGTGAAATCTGTGAGAAATAAAGAAATCGTGTGTTATGAAAAATATACTTCTTACCAGCCTCCTCCTGCTCATTCACTCCCACTGCTTCTGCTGGGGTTTTTTCGGGCACCAACAGATAAACCGCATCGCCATTTTCCTTCTTCCCCCTGAAATGATGGTATTTTTCAAGCCGGCTTCGGAATTTCTGATTGAACGTTCCGTGGACCCGGACAAGCGCCGCTACGCGGTGAAAGAAGAAGGCCCGCGGCATTATATCGACATCAATCATTACGGCAACTACCCATTCGACTCAGTTCCCCGGAAATGGAATGAAGCCGTCGCGCGTTTTTCTGAAGACACCCTGAATAAATATGGCATCGTACCCTGGTGGCTCCAAACGATGCTTTACAGGTTAACCGAAGCATTCCGCGAAGGCGACAGGATCCGCATCCTTCGTTATGCTGCTGAGCTTGGACATTATATGGCCGATGCCCACGTACCCCTGCACGCCAATTCCAATCATAATGGACAGTACAGCGGACAGAAAGGCATTCACGGTTTTTGGGAGAGCCGCATACCTGAGCTGCTCGCGGAGAAAGAATGGGATTTTCTCATCGGCAGGGCCAGTTACAGTCCCGACCCGGCTGCCTTCATCTGGAAGCGCGTACTGGAAAGCGCTGCTGCGTCCGATACAGTTTTAAGAGCAGAAAAAGAACTTTCTGCCAGCTTCCCAACCGATAAGAAATTCTCCTTTGAGGAAAGGAACGGCATCGTGGTCCGCCAGTATTCAACCGCATTCAGCAGGGCTTACGATAAAAAACTGAATGGAATGATCGAGCGGCGAATGCGCCAATCCATCCAGGCCGTGGCAAGCTTCTGGTACACAGCCTGGGTGAATGCCGGTCAACCAGACCTGAAGGCCATCATTCACCGCGAACTTTCATCACAGGAGTTGCGGGAATTTGAGGAGTTGAATTATCATTGGAGAAATTCAGGGGGCGCGAGGGAACACGATTGAAGGAACAGCCGGACGCGGCGACGCTGCGACGCTGCGTCCGGCTGTTTAGCTGTTTCGCTGTTCTCCCATTTTTGAACTATTTTTATAAACTTTTTTTCAATCATCTAACTAACTTATGAAACTCGTCCTGGCCTTAACGACCCTTGTCCTGTCCTTAACCGTATCCGCTCAACACGAGATCTTTAGCCTGATGGAGAGAAACGACCTCCGCCTCCAGGAGATCGAAGCCATTGCCAACCGTCATTTTGACTCAGTGGGGACCGGCCGCGGAACCGGGTATAAACAATTCCAGCGCTGGCTCTATGAACGCCGCTTTCACACCGATGAAAATGGTTACTTCATCCATCCCACCGTGGAATGGAATAATTATCTGGCATCAAGGGCTAACCGTATTGAATCCACAACCGCCGGTAACTGGGTACCTCTCGGCCCTTCCAGCTGGACCTATACCTCAGGATGGAACCCCGGCGTAGGAAGACTTTCCGCACTTGCCGTTCACCCGGCGAATGAAAATATCATTTATGCCGGTTCTCCCGGCGGGGGCCTTTGGAAAACGACGAATGGAGGAACCACCTGGACCGCCCTCACCGATGGCAATGCCACCTGGATGTCCATTTTCGCGCTGACCATCGACCCCAATAACCAGAACGTGGTCTATATGGGCACAAGTACCGGGCTCTGCCTCAAATCAACCGATGGCGGCGCCAGCTTTTCTCCCACCGGCAGCGGACCTACAGGAACCATCCGTAAAGTGCTGGTACATCCAACCAATAGTAACATCGTATTTGCCTGTGCTTCCAACGGGATCTTTCGTTCAACAAATGGAGGTACCGCCTGGACACAGGTTCATTTTTCCGCCAAGGAAGACATCGAATTCAAACCCGATGATCCTAACATTATGATCTCCTCGGGAACCAATGTAGCCCGGTCAGTGGATGGAGGCATCACCTGGGTGGTGCTGACCTCAGCAGAAGGCATCACCAATACGGGACGCACACTCGTGTCAGTATCGCCCGCAGATCCAAATGTGGTTTATGCCGTGCAGGCCAACGGAAGCCTGTTTGGCCGGATGTATCGCTCCACCAATGCCGGGGCCAGCTTTACCACCACCGTGGTGGGAAGCCCCGCATCAGGCACCAATTATTTCGGCTATGAAACCAGCGGAACAGGTACCAGCGGACAGGCCACTTATGATATGGCGATGGATGTTTCACCCGTTAATGCCAACGATGTATATATTGCCGGGATCATTTGCTGGAGATCCACCAATGGCGGCACCTCTTTCACGGCACAAACTGCCTGGTCATATCCCAATGGGATCGGATACAATCACGCCGATGTACACGGGTTATTCTGGGTGAACAGTAATTTATATTCCATTTCTGACGGGGGCATCTATAAAAGCTCCGATAATGGCGATAACTGGGTGGACCTTTCTTCAGGACTCAATATCCGCCAGTTCTACCGCATTGCCCTTTCACAAACAAACCCGATGGTGATCACGGGCGGCGCGCAGGATAATGGAAGTGTCACCCGCCAGGTGGGTGGCAACTGGGCCGACTGGCTGGGAGCCGATGGAATGGAAGGATTGGTTAGTCCCACCAACCATTTAAAACTGTGGGGAACCACACAAAATGGTTCATTGTACCGCTCCATCAACGGTGGAAATAGCTATAACAGCCTGCCGCGTCCCGCATCCGGCAATTGGGTGACCCCGCTGGTGATCCATCCCACGGATGAGAATATCCTCTATGGCGGCTGGAATGGCGTGTACAAATCAACCACGGGCGGAACAGGCTGGACGAATATATCTTCAGGCACCATTTCAGGACTGGTGGTTGACCTGGCCATTTCTCCTTCCAACCCAACAACCATCTATGCTTCGATCGGTTCCACCTTATATGTAACCAATAATGACGGGGGAAGCTGGACGGTTCGTTCTGCTCCTTCCACCATCAATGATATTTGCGTGGACCCGACCGACCCCAATAAGATCTGGATCGCCTGCAACAGCAGTAGCAACAGGGTATTGGTTTCCACCAATGGCGGCGCCAGCTTCACCAATATTTCATCCGATCTTCCATCCATCGTTGCCAGGACTGTGGTGGTTGACAACAATACTCCCAGGGGGATCTATGTAGGAATGAACATCGGTGTTTTTTATAAAGATGAGGTAGCGACCAACTGGACGGATTTTTCCGATAACCTGCCAATGGTTGCCATTAATGAGCTGGAGATCCAGCAAAGCACCGGGATGCTTCGTGTGGCAACCTATGGAAGAGGTGTTTGGGAAAGCCCGCTGGCTGCAGCAGCAGGAGGATTCAGCTTCAATAACCCGGCTCCGGCCACGTCTTCCTGTCCCGCGCCCAATACAATGGCGATCACACTGGGCACAAACTCGATCGGCGCCTTCAATAACCCCATCAGCTTATCCGCTACCGGGGTACCTGCGGGAACCACGATCAGTTTTTCTGCAAACCCCGTAACACCGGGCAACAGCACGACAGTAACTCTTAACGGTACCAATAATCTCGCCGCCGGTACTTACGTGATCACGATTACGGGAACCGCCACAGGTGCAGTGTCCCAGGCACGCGACCTCAGCTTTACGATCGATCCCGGCGCGGGTCCGTCCATTACAGCACAGCCCGCCTCACAATCCACCTGCGTGGGACAGAATACCAGCTTTACTGTTGGCGCTTCCGGTGCCAGCGGCTATCTATGGCAGGTAAGCGCAGATGGTTGTACTACCTGGACCAATCTCACCAACAATTCAACCTATAGCGGCGTCACCGCTTCTACACTGAATATCACCGGCGTCACTGCGGGAATGAATAACTATGGATACCGTGTAATAGTTACCGGCCAGTGCGGAAGCAGCACTTCTTCGCCCTGTGCCATTCTCACCGTGGGTTCGGCGCCAACCATCACAGCACAACCGCAGAGTAGCACCACCTGTTCGGGAAGCGGTGTTATGCTTTGTGTGACTGCAACAGGCAGCGCCCTCACCTATCAATGGGAGTCGGCCCCCACCTGTGGCAGCGCCTACTCCCCCATCCCCGGCGCAAATTCCTCCTGCCTCACGATATCCCCGGTAAGCACGACGAGCTACAGGGTACGTGTAACTGCAGGCGCCTGTTCGTTTGTAGATTCTGACTGCGTAACAGTGACTGTCAATGCACCGGCAACCATTACACAGCACCCCGCACCGGTTTCAGTTTGTGAGGGCGGCAATGCCAGCTTCGCCGTGGCAGCCACAGGAAATGGCCTGAGCTACCAGTGGCAGGTGAGCACGAATGGCGGAGGATCATATAGCGATATCGCGGGAGCCACATCGGCAACCTTTAATCTCAGCACGGTTACTGCCTCTTCCAATGGAAACCTCTATCGTGCGAGGGTGAGCAGCCAGGGATGCGCAGGAGTGAATACAAATGGGGCCCTGCTCACTGTTCACGCCCTGCCTTCGATCACGCTGGGGGTAAATAATAATTCTTTATTGCCCGGGCAGCAGGCTACGATCACCGCCACGCCGGTTTCTTCCGGTGGCACGGTAACCACACAATGGTTTTACAATAACGGTGTTCTTGCAAATGCTGGCAATACTTATGTGGCAGACATCGAACACCTGGGAGCATATCACACCACGATCACTGAAGCCTGGGCGGATGGTTCCTTGTGCAGCAACACATCGGCCACGGTGAATATTGGAGCCACTGCGAGCACGAAGCTCTTCATCTTCCCGAACCCGAATGACGGAAGGTTCAGCGTTTCATATTACAACAGTGCGGGTACATCTACCAATCGCACGATCACGGTTTATGATTCCAAAGGCGCGACGGTGTACCAGGCTCGTTTCGCGATCACGGGGCCGTACACTTTACTGGACATTGATATTACGCCGGCGAACCGGGGAGCGTATTTGGTAATGGTGAGTGATGCGGGGGGAAAGAAACTTGCGGAAGGAAAAATTGTTGTTCAGTAGATTTTTGTTTCCCACAGATCTCACAGATTTAATTCACAGATCTCACAGATAAGTACCTGAAAATTCGGAACCGATTGACGAATTCGAAAATCAGCCCCTCATCTGTGAAATCTGTGTGTATTGATCTGTGAGATCTGCGGGAAATGTATTCCTATCTTTGCGCCGCAAATGATCCACAATTTCAACGCGGGCCCCTCGATCCTTCCCCCGGAAGTATTCCAACAGGCCAGCGAGGCGGTACTAAACTTTAATAACACCGGGCTCTCCATTCTGGAGATCGGCCACCGTACACCCCTGTTCAAGCCCGTGATGGAAGAAGCAAGATCGCTTGTGAAAGAATTAATGGAGCTCGATGCGGATCACGAAGTGCTTTTCCTCCACGGTGGCGCCACCACGCAGTTTATGCAGGTACCGATGAACCTCCTGAATGAAGATGACCTCGCCTCCTACACTGATACCGGGGCCTGGGCCGCCAAGGCCATCAGGGAAGCAAAGATCTTCGGCCACGTGGAGATAGCGGGTAGCGCCGCTGACAGCCATTACACGGAATTACCGCTCGATCTGAAGGTGAATCCCACCGCCGCGTACTTACACATCACCACCAACGAAACCATTGCCGGCCTGCAATGGCCAGAAATACCTTACCAGGCGGAAGTTCCCCTTGTGGCGGATATGAGCAGCGATGTATTGAGCCGCGTACTTGATTTTAACCGCTTCGGGATCATCTATGCCGGCGCGCAAAAAAATCTAGGTGCCGCGGGAGTGAACCTGGTGGTGGTAAACAAAAACATCCTCGGGCGCGTACAAAGGACCATTCCCAGCATTCTCGATTATCGCAATCATATCCGGGAAGCGAGTATGATGAATACGCCTCCGGTATTTGCCGTTTATGTAGTGCTCCTCAACCTTCGCTGGCTGAAAACACAGGGCGGGGTTGCGGAAATGCAGAAACGCAATGAGGCCAAAGCGAAATTACTTTATGATACCCTCGATGCCATCCCGCTATTCAACACCCCGGTAGATGCACGGTACAGGAGTAAGATGAATGCCATATTCACCATCGACAATAAAAAAACGGAAGAAGAATTCCTCGACCTGACCAAAAAAGAAGGGATGGTTGGAATTAAAGGTCATCGATCGGTTGGCGGATTCCGGGTATCTATGTATAATGCGCTCCCGATCGAAAGCGTGAAAGCGCTCACGGAACTGATGAAATATTTTGCAGACAAAAAAGGATAACAATGGCAGAGATCAGACCATTCAGGGCATTAAGACCAACTCCCGAACAGGCCGCGCAGGTAGCATCAAGGCCTTATGATGTGCTCAACAGCGAAGAAGCCCGTGAAGAAGCGAAGGACAATGCGATCTCTTTCCTGCACGTGACCAAGGCCGAGATCGATCTGCCCGCCGATATTGATATCCATTCACCACAGGTATATGAGAAGGCCGCGGAGAATTTACAGCAGCTGATCCGCGATGGCGTTCTGCTCCGGGAAGAAAAGCCCTGCTATTACATTTATAAGCTCGTGATGAACGACAGGGAGCAGACCGGGCTGGTTTGTGTTTCCTCCGTGGAAGATTATTTTAACGACAAGATCAAAAAGCACGAATTCACCCGCCCGGAAAAAGAAAAAGACCGCATCGATCACATGCGCACGATCAAAGCGCAGACGGGCAATGTATTTCTCGCCTACCGCGACATAGTGGAAGTGAACGCGCTTATCGAAGGCTGGAAAAAGACCAATAAACCGGTATATGATTTCACTGCGCCCGATGGTATTCAACACACGGTGTGGGTGCTTGACCGGGAGATGAATGTCAATTCCATCACTGAATTATTCCGCACAAAGGTTCCCGCCACCTATATCGCCGACGGCCATCACCGTGCGGCTTCAGCCGCCAAAGTGAGCAAAGAATTGAAGGAAAGTGAGAACGCGAAATATTTTCTCACCACCATCTTTCCTGCCAGCCAGCTTTCCATCTGGGATTATAACCGGGTGGTGAAGGACCTGGATGGTCTTGACAAGGATGAACTGATCGGTCGTATACAGGAAGATTTTTATATCACCCTCAGTCCCGAACCGGTAAAACCATCACAGCCCCACGAATACGGGATGTACCTGGAAGGCCAGTGGTATATCCTTACCGCGAGACCCGGCACATTCAATGATGATCCCGTGGGAATTCTTGATGTATCAGTTCTTTCCAATAATATTCTCGACAAGATCCTCGGCATCCGTGACCAGCGCACGGACAAGCGCATTGATTTTGTTGGCGGCATCCGGGGATTGGGAGAACTGGAAAAAAGGGTGAAGAGCGGAGAGATGAAAGTGGCGTTCAGCATTTACCCGGTGACCATAGAACAATTATTTAATATAGCCGACAGCGGGCAGACGATGCCTCCGAAAACCACCTGGTTCGAGCCGAAGTTAAGGGATGGGTTGTTGACGCATATGTTGTAATACGGTTTCCCGCAGATTTCGCAGATCAAATACACGCTGATCTCGCACAATGATACTGTTATTCGGTACCGGTCAACGGGTTTCGACCATTTTAAGCTCTTCCGCGAAATCTGCGATAAAATCTGCGAAATCTGCGGGAAACAGCTGTTTCTCAAATTCTTTATCTTGCAACAAATCAGCGCCCTTTATCGTCTCTGATCTTTAATTTGTAATATGAAATTCCTTTCATCCCTTATCCTTACCTGCTCCCTCTTCCTCATACAACCCGCACATTCCCAGGAGGATGTAAAAACCCTCCACGAAACCGCCAAAACCTTCATGCGTTCCGGTGATTTCGATAACGCCATCCTCGTCCTCAAACGCGCGCTTCAGAAAGAAAACGACAACCTGGAACTGCAGAAAGACCTGGTGAT
>CAMLEM010000062.1 GCA_946479005.1 uncultured Chitinophagaceae bacterium
CGCGCCCGCTGCTACGATGCCTGCAGCATTCTCAAGGGTAACGCCTCCATCGATCTCGATGAGCGTCTTCAATCCCTTTTCATCGATCATCCTGCGAAGCTCCTTGATCCTGGCAATGGTTTGATGAATGAATTTTTGCCCCCCGAAGCCAGGGTTCACGCTCATCAGGCAAACCAGGTCAATATCGTGCAGCACATCAGCCAGTAAATGCACGGGAGTGTGGGGGTTCAATGCCACCCCGGCCTTCATCCCCAATGAATGGATCTGCTGGAGATTCCTGTGCAGGTGTGGGCAGGCCTCATAATGAACCGACAGGTTATCCGCGCCTGCGTTCTTGAATTGTTCCGCATATTTCTCCGGTTCCAGGATCATCAGGTGCACATCACAGGTTTTCTTCGTTGCCTTGCGAAAGAACTCCACGATCATCGGCCCGAAGCTGATATTGGGAACAAAACGTCCGTCCATCACATCCAGGTGATACCAATCGGCCTCGCTTTCATTCAGCATTTTGCATTCAGTACCGAGGTCGAGGAAATTCGCGGAAAGAAGGGAGGGGGCAACGATGGGCATAACTCGATTTTTGGCGAAGGTATTTATTTCTACAACCTTCCTGCCGCTTCCTTTGCAATGGTGAATTCCGGATCAAGGCTATATGCCCGCTGGTAATTGAGCTTCGCTTCCTCTTTTTTTCCCTGCATCTCCTGGCATCTTCCGATCCAGTAATACGCGTCGGCGAATTTGGGAGAAAGGGTCAGCGCAAGATTAAAACTGCGAAGCGCCTCTTCGATCCTTTTCTGGTCGAGTAAAACCCTGCCTTTTTCAATGTAGGCATTGAGGTAGTAATAATTCCTGAGGATGGCCTCATCAAACATTTTAATGGCATTTTCCCTGTCATTGATGTTTGCATAATAGATCCCCTTGAAATAAGCGGGCTCCGCGTGGAGATTCATCGAATCGGTGTCCTGCCTGATCAGCGAGTCGGCAAGCCGCAGCACCTTTGGATTTTTTGTCTCGGCATATTGGTGTGCCAGCTCATAATTCAGCTCCACATCGAAAGGCGCGTACCGGTATGCTTTTTCAAGCGTCGCGATCGCTTCATCCGGTTTGCTCAGCCTTTGAAGAAGATCGGCCCGGAATTTCAAAACATCCACCTGCCGGGGCTCAATGGCAAGGATCTCATCGCAAAGCTTTAAGGCCTCCCCCAGCTTCCCGCTGAGATCATAAGCTCTCGCCAGGCTCAGCTTCAGCATCAGGCTTCCCGGGATGTCGCGAATGGCGCCCTGCAGGAATAGAATGGCAGAGTCTGGCTTTTTCTCCTGTAAAATGGTCCCCACTCCCAGGGCATAGGATTCCGTTTTTTTCAGGTCCCAGGCCTTCCGGAAATCCAGGAGGGCAGGCTCAGGAAGGTTATTGGTGTTCAAAAGCACCGCCCGCCTGAAATAAAGCGCGTCATTGCCGGGATCTTTTTCGATGCTGTCGCTTAAAGCGGCAAAAGGAGGGCGGGTCAAAATGTCCTTGTAAGCGGATTCCTCGGTATCGTCATTACACGCAGAAATCAACAATAACAGCACCAGGGGAAAGAACAGTTTCATAATTTAAAGCTGGGAATGTATGACAGATAGCTGACAAGTCTCTACATAAACGAAAATACCTTTGCATCCGCTGCATTAAAATAATATGAAAAAGTATTCCACCTACAGTTTTTTCGCTTTCCTGGCGATTGTCGCCATTGCCTGCAAAGGAAGCCAGGCCTCCACGAGCACGACCGCTACAGACACCCTGGTTTACCCGGAAGAGACCCATTTCAAAAATATACAGCAACTCACTTTTGGAGGTGATAATGCGGAAGCTTATTGGAGCTATGACAGTAAAATGCTGGTCTTCCAGCGCACCAGCGCTAAGGACGGCATTCCCTGCGACCAGATCTATGTGGGAAAGGTTCCCAAAAAGCCCGGCGACAGGTTCGAATATAAGCGTGTCAGCACAGGAAAGGGACGTACCACCTGCGCCTTTTTCACACGGGATAACAAACATATCATTTATGCCTCCACCCACCTGGGGTCAGAAGCCTGCCCGCCGGTGCCCGACCGGGCAAAATATGGCAACCGCTACATCTGGCCTCTGTATGAAAGCTTTGATATTTTTATGGCCGACCTCGATGGAAAGATCGTAAAGCAGCTCACTCACGCGAAAGGTTACGATGCAGAGGCCACGCTCAGCCCCGATGGGAAAAAAATGGTCTATACCAGTGATAAGGATGGCGACCTCGAATTATACATTATGGACCTGGAGAGCGGTGCAGAAAAACGCATTACACATACGGTCGGTTATGATGGAGGCGCCTGGTTCAGTCCCGATGGGACCAAGCTGATCTGGAGAGCCTCCCGCCCGAAAACGGAGGCGGAAATAAAGGAATATAAGGACCTGCTCGGAGAGCATATGGTCGCTCCGACCAATATGGAAGTGTTCATTTCCAATGCGGATGGCAGCAACCAGCGCCAGGTCACTTCCTTTGGACAGGCCAACTGGGCCCCCAGCTATATGCCGGATAGTAAACGCATCATTTTTGCTTCAAACCACGAATACAAGAGAGGATTCCCGTTTAACCTTTATACCATCGATGAGGATGGAACAGATCTTCGGAAGATCAGCCGCGACAAAGGTTTTGATGCTTTCCCGATGTTCTCTCCCGACGGGAAGAAGATCGTTTTTTGCAGCAACCGGAACAATGGCGGTACCCGGGATACAAATATTTTTGTGGCTGACTGGGAAGAATAGGGTTTTTAATATTTTCGTGTTCACGGATATTTCATCCGTGAAATAAATCTGCCACCCCGATGAAGAAAGCAGCCCTCTGCCTCTCCCTTTTTTTATCTTTTTTTCAAATCGCCCGTACACAGTCCGTTTCTTTTGAGATACAGGCTGGACTCTCTTCCTCCATCCGGAAGATCCTCCCGATTCCCGGCCGCGTTTGTATCGCCACGGTACAGGGTGACCTCGTGCTTTGGGATCCTTCCCGCAACAGGATCGATTCCAGGCTTAACCTGGAAGAGGAGATCTATGATCTCGCTTTGCTCCCGGATCAAAAAAGGATCGCCGTTTCCACCCCTTCAAAGGTGATCTTTTATGACGCGGAGTCGGGAATACTGGATGAGATAGATTTTTATTCCTGTGAGAACCCCACCGCGCTTTTCTCAGGGGAAAGCACACTGTTCGTAGCAACCCGCCATTTTTTCCTGGAGCTCGATATAAAGGGATCGGAACCCCGACCCCTCCGGCGCATACCCAAAAGAGATGATCCTACCTATAGCTTCCGCACCAGGGGCGACAGGATCCTCGAAGCAAGCAACCTGGGCTTTCACATTTATCCTCTTACCGCCGAGGAAGCAGAGCCTGATGAAAATGAGATCCCCTCGCTGGACACTTCTTCCCTCGACTCCGGGGAGGAGCCCGTTGAGCAGGCGGTCAGCCTTTTGGCCAGCTTCGACCAGTTCAATACCGGGTGGTATGCACATTGCTGGGATGAGGCCAATGACAGGCTCTATTTTCCCAGCGAGGCAAATCTGCTGGTGATCGATTTTTCAAAAGCAACTTTAAAGGCGGAGCTGATCTTCACAGGAAAGGAAAGAGAAGACTATATAACCGGCCTTGCAAGGGTGGAAGGTCATTTATTTATGGGAAACAGGTTTGGTTTCCTTTACCGGTTCCATTCATCCGGGGCAAAAGGACCTGGCCAACCCATAAGAACAGCAACCCGCTCTGTCACTCATCTCGCCGGCCTTTCCGGCCTGCTCACCGTGGGAGATTTCTACGGGAATATTTCATTGTGTGATCCGGCGGATCTGAAAACCATTCTTTCCCTGATTGATGAGTCAACGCCCGCCATCAACGGGGTTTACCTCGATGGAAGGAAGAGAATGGTCACCACCCACAAGGATCCTTCGGGGGCTTACCTAACGGTATGGGATATCCGAACGGCGTCACTGGTAAAAAAACAGCGTTTTCTTACCCAGCAGTTGATAGGCGTTCAGTTTTCCGGCGACTCCATCAGGACCCTCCACGCCGACGGGGCTTCTTACCGGATCGGGCCGTTGATGGATACCTTCCTTGTAAATCCTCCCCTCGTCGCTTATGAACCGGCATTCGGGATGAGCCTCCCTGAAAAGGATCCGATGCTCCGGATCCAGGCTTCAAGAATGGAATTGCGGGAAGCCCTTTTGTCACCGGGTACTTACAAGTGGAAGGATAAGGATTCGGGTGCTGATGTGATCTATACGGTTCCACCCGGTTCCCCCGGCTGCGGGTCAATGCCTCCCTATGAACAGGTGCAGAAGATCTTTCGTGAAACAGGTATCATCGATTACCTCGGCAACTGGGACCTGATGGACCAGGACATATTCTTTATGAAAGCCTGTCGCAGTACAGAAGAGGCCTTCCTGCAGCTGCTGGAAAAAAATAAGATCCCGGCCGATGTGGGGCTCCGGTTTTACAAACGTTTAAGATCTCCTTCTCTTCCCAAACTTTCGGTCATTGGCCAGGGAAGGGATACTGTTTTTTCCGTCACGAAAAAAGACCTGCAGTACCTGGCCTTTCACCCGGAATTGGGTCAATGGATCCTGTTCTATCCCGATTCGGTGTTGATCATTGATGTGAAAACAAAGGAAAGGAGGGAGCTAATGATCTCAGCGCTCCCGGTATTCTTCCATTATGCGTTGACGGATTCGCTGCTGGCCATCGCCTCAGTGCAAAAGTCAACGTTATACGATCTGAAGCGGCCGGGGAACCGAACTGCCTGGCTGGGCTTTGGTACCGACCAGTACCTCGTGCACAACAGGGATGGCTATTACCGTCTCAAAGGAAGATCTAACAAGCTGGCGGGATTTGAGGAAAACGAAATGAAGGACCTTGCTTATTTCGATCTGAAATACAACCGGCCCGATATCGTGGTGGCTGAGCTCATTGGAGAGAAATCGGCTGAAGCGCTGGCGTTCCGGGCCGCAGTTGAAAAAAGAAAGGTTCGAACGGGTGGTAAACAGCCGGTATGGATGGACTCCCGGGTGGCATACGAATGGCCTCTCTATGTAAAGAGTGGCTCCATTCCAATTCCCAACTCCAAAATTCCAAATTCCAAATCCCAACTCAGCATTTGGGTGAACGGAACGCTCGAAAAGGGCCATTTGAAGGAGATCCTCCTTTCCCCGGGGTTGAACAAGGTGGATCTCCGGGAAAGCAGCCGCCGGGGCGACACGGTTTATTACAGCGACACAAGATTTGTTTATTCTCCCCTTTCTGCCGCTTCGCAACATCTTTATTTTGGAGCAGGCATCAATACTTATAGTGATTCGCGCCTCGATCTCCGGTATGCCGTTAAGGATATCAACGACATCTCATCCCGTTTACTACAAAGCATTCCGGGAATTGAGGTGAAGACTTTATTCAATGAAAAGGCGAGCCAGGCCGGTTTCGCCGAATGGAGAAAAAGACTGGAGCAAACGACGGTGAATGATATCGTATTTATGTCCCTTTCCGGGCACGGTTACCTGGACGAAGATTCTTCCTTCCACTTTGCATCGGCAGGTTCCACGATGGATCAATATCATTCAGCCATTTCCTACGACAGCCTGCTCTCCCTGTTGGACGCAGCGCCTGCGCGAAGGAAATTATTGTTCATTGATGCCTGCCATAGCGGGTTGACCGACACTGAATCTGAAAGGGCGAAGCTGCCACCGGGGGTGACTGCCAAAACTCTCAGGAAGAAGCAGGATGGCGCCTCCTCAACGAAGGCGTTCCGGATGATGCAGGAGGAGTTCCTCGATCTCACAAAACATAACGGGACCATAGTGATCGCGGCGGCGGGTGGGGCCGAATTCGCCCTGGAAACCGCGGATCACCGGAATGGCCTGTTCACCTATGTCCTGATCAAAGGTTTGTTTGAAGGATTTGCTGATAAGGACAATGACAAACAAATAAGCACCACCGAGCTCCAGTATTACCTGGCAAAAGAAGTGGAACGTCTTTCCCTGGGAGGCCAGAAGCCCAGTACCAACCAGGATAACCAGGGGCTGGAATGGCTGATCCTGCAATGAGCTTTTTGACGTTGAGTGCCCGGAAAAAAAACTTTTGTATTTCTTTGTATTGTCAATTGCCTTTACTGCGCTGAGCGATAGGAGTTGAAAACCAATCTGGAACGGTATTTGAGAAAGCAGCAATGAAAATTGATCCCGGCTGTATGAAGTCATTGGTATATTTTATTTTATTGCCCGTTTTTATCCTATCCTGTAGCAAATCCGGCACCTCGTATGTCAATAACCCCGGGTCCCCGGATTACCTGCATACAAGGCCGGTGGGTGCTTCGGCCAACGAACTATTGGCCGGCGACAAGTATCAATCCTTAAAGGTGGAGATCCTTTATATGCCCGGTTTTTCGCCAGACCCTGCGGCGCTTGATCATTTCAGGAATTTCCTGGCCAGCCTGTTGAACAAGCCCTCTGGCATTTCGGTTGTCACGAAAGAGATCCCCGCTTCTACCAAGCCTTCAATGACGATCAATGACCTGATCGATATCGAAAAGGCTCAGCGTACCGCGTTCACAACCGGCAGCCAGATCGCGATCAGTATCATTTATACCAATGGTGGATTCGTGAATGCGAACACCCTTGGCGTGGCTTACAGGAATACTTCTGCCGCTATCCTGGGAAAGACGGTCAGCGATCATTCCGGCGGAATCGGTCAGCCCAGCCGTACCAAACTGGAAGCGACGATCCTCGAACACGAAGCAGGTCATTTGCTGGGCCTGGTTGACCTTGGCTCAGAGATGCAAACACCGCATAAGGATCCGGATCACGGAAATCATTGCAACGATAACGATTGCCTGATGTACTATGCGGCGGAAACAACCGATATCCTCGGTTTCCTTCTCACCGGAAACATTCCCACGCTGGATGCCGCTTGCCAGACCGACCTGCGGGCGAATGGCGGCCGCTGACGAGTTATTCTTAATAACTTAACTTCGGCTCGCAAATACAACTGCTATGGAACAGGGAATCCTTCATCTGCATAATCTTCTTCGCTGGGTTATTTTGATCCTTTTATTGCTTGCGATCTTTAAAAGCCTTTCCCCGCGCAAACCTTTTACAAGTGGCCACCGGAAGCTGGGTTTGTTTTTAATGATCAGTGCGGATGTGATGCTGGCCATCGGGCTCTACCAGTGGATTACAAGTCCCCTGGGACTGGAAGCCTTACAGGCCAATGGAATGGACGGGGTGATGAAAGATGGAAATCTCAGGTTCTTCGCCATCGAACACCTGATCGGGATGATCATCGCCATCGTGCTGATCCATATCGGTTATTCTTATGCGAAAAGAGATCTGCCAGATAACGTTAAACATAAACGCACGCTGATCTACTACGTGTTGGCATTATTGGTGATCCTGGCCTTCATTCCCTGGCCTTTCCGTGAGTTTGGACGGCCTCTCTTTCCGGGAATGTGATCAATCGGTTTTATTTAGCGAACTTTGTCCTGCTTAAATTTCGCCTATGCCACATTATATGTCGCTTGGAAAGATCCCCCACAAACGCCACACCCAGTTTCGCAGGCCGGATGGAGAGCTGTATTCTGAACAACTGTTTTCAACCGAAGGGTTTTCCAACGATTATTCCCTGATGTACCACGTGCACCCACCCACGCAGATCATTAAAACCGAACCACAGGTGAACGTGGCACCCGGCATCGCGGAGGAAAAAATGCTCAAGCACCGCAGCCTCGATGGATTCAAGATCAGTCCCGTGGATGATTTTCTTCAAAGCCGGAAACCGGTGTTGGTGAACAACGACTGCCATATCGTGCTGGCCGCTCCCCGGCTTTCGATGAAGGACTATTTCTATAAGAATACCGATGCCGATGAGATGATCTTTGTTCACGAAGGGAAGGGGGTGTTACGTACGATGTATGGCGAATTATCTTTTTCTTATGGTG
>CAMLEM010000063.1 GCA_946479005.1 uncultured Chitinophagaceae bacterium
AAGGCCTTCAACGATCCTTGTTACACGGCTATCCTGCTTGGTATAGTTCACTTTAAAATCAACATTCACATTACCGAGCTTCACAAGCGGAGTAAGACGAAGGTCGAATTCCCATCCTGTATTCTCAAAAGCTCCGGCATTCTGACGGTTTGTTGTGATACCAGTGGCAATGGACTGCTGAACGGCCAGTACCTGGTCGTCATTGTCCTGGTTGTAATAAGATACTTCCAGTCCGATCCTGTTTTTCAGGAAACTCATTTCAACACCAACTTCCTTATTCAGGATGTTCTCCAGTGTCAGGTTGGCATCGTTGATCGAAGTAGATGCGGTGAAACCAAGTACATCTCCATAGGGGAAGAACAGGGCTCCATTGAAAAGGTTCTCATAAGCGTACACACCCACAGGACCTGCATTACCGGTCTGGCTGATCGCACCCCTGAGCTTCAGGTAGCTGATCACTTTTGAATTCTTCAGCGCGGGGATCGCTTCGCTCAACAGAACGGAAGCGTGAACACCCGGGTAGAAGATCTGGATATCATCTTTTGAAACCACTCCGGTAGGAGGAGCAAGACGGCTGTCAAAATCCAGACTCACGGTACCACCGATAAATGCCCAGTTGTTATAATCCAGGTCGAGTGATCCGAAGTATCTCTCCAGCCTGTATTTAGAACGGCTGGATCCTACTGCAGGTTCACCTTTTCTCAGTGCAACGCTGAACAGGGTGGCATTTCCGAGGTTGTTACTACCCACGCTCAGGAAACGCGCGGATTGCTCACGGTATGACTGTCCGATTGTTGACTTCACACCGAATTTTCCGAACTTCTTATTGATGGTTGCGAAAATTTCGCTGTTGAATCTTTTTGAAATGGAGCTGGCATCATTTACAGCGGAAGTGATGTTCAAAGAACCGTGGTCACGCAGTGTCAGGTGGTGAGCACCGTAATTGAAAGCTCCCCTGGTTGAGCGACCATCGCTATTTGTATAAGTAAGACCTACGCGGTAAGTGAAGCGAAGCCAGTTGGTAGCAGTGAAATTCAATTCACCGGTACCGAACAGGTCGTCGCTGTTTCCAACTTCCCTATAGTTATCTTTTGCGAAATAGGGCGTTTTACCAATATTGTCAAGATAAGGAGTGAAATAACCATCGGGGCTGCTGAACCAGTCATTTCTCCAGTCAGAGAAACGGCTGATCGGGATATGACCCGGTGCACCTGTTACAGTGTACCAAACCGCTGTGTTATTATTAGTGATGTCATACTGACCCTGTGTATAACGAAGGTTGAAAGCAGCACGGAATTTACCGGTTTCCTTATCCGCTCTCAGGGTAACAGAACGGCGATCGTTTTTGTCGCCAGGCATAATACCCCTGATGGAAACATTCTGCGCACTGATGTAGAAATCACCGGCAGAGTAAGAAACGTCAGTTTGGTTGGTAGTACCGGTTGCCCAGAAATCGCGACGACCATTCTTCACATAAGAATAAGGGAGCCAGTATTCTTCACCGTTAGGACCAGTTTGTCCGATCTGGCGGATGCTTCCGTCGAACTCATCACCCCAGCTTTGCTGTTCGATAGGCTCGTAAGTACCGTATCCCATTGCGTCGGGTGAATAACCACTACCGAAACGCTCCTGGAAATCTGGCATATAAGAAACACTTTCTAATTGTGTCGTATGGCTTACAGAAACGATGGGCCTGCTTTTGTTACCTCTTTTGGTGGTAACAACGATGGCACCGTTTGCACCATCAGGACCATAGATCGCAGTACCGGAAGAAGACTTCAACACGGAAACTTCCTGGATATCGTTGGGGTTGATGGAACTCAGGTAACCCAGCGCCATCGGCACACCATCAACGATAAGCATCGGCTGGTTATTACCAGTCAGCGAGCGGATACCGCGAAGCGTGATCCTTGTATCCTGGAATACACCGGAGTTCGTTGTGGCCACGTTCACACCGGAGATCTTACCGGTAAGACCGTTTTGAAGGTTAACCACTTTTGCCTGGGTAAGTTCATTGGCCCTTACCTTGGCAACTGAATAACCGAGCTCTTTAGGCTGGCGAGCCTGGCCCAGGGCGGTAACCACCACCTCTGTACCGGTAACCACGATCCTTTTAACGCTGAAATTGACAACGTTTCCGGCACCCACCGTAATCTCAGTTGTTTCCAGGCCAGAACCTGTTACAACCAGTACATCTCCGGTCTTTGCCTGGATACGGAAAGAACCATTGTTGTCGGCAGCAGTTCCGGACCTGGGGTCACCCTTGATAGTGACTGAAGCACCGGGGAGAGGAGCGCCATTCTCATCGGTCACTGTCCCGGTAATCGTCCGGGTCTGACCAAATGCTAATCCTGCGAATAGCATTAGCATCGCAAACAGTGTAGCGAATTTTCTCATTTTAAAGTTAATTTTTAGATTAAAAACCATTGAAAATCAGGGAAAACCGTCGAATTTACAGGGTAAGGATTCTTTTTAAAGACATAAATGCCTCTAAAAATGCTGCCGCAAGGTAATTTTTTTTTTAACAAATAGTTGTATGCCAGAAAAATAAATGTGAAAACGGATCGGAACCTCTTTGTGCAGAAATCAATGGAGATCAAACTTTTATTCGGTCCCCTTTAAAGGTTCAACCGGGCCTGGAACACCCAGTCAGATCTGATGTGGCCGGCTAACTCTTCGGCGCCGACACCCAACAGGGTGCCTTTTTTATAAACGGTGGCTGAAAACCTCAGCCATAAACTAAGTAACTCACTCACTTTATAATTTGTATTAATGTAAAAACGGGACCCTTTCCCCGATAGCACTGGAACGGAATAACTGTATAACACATTGGATTCGAAGGCGTAGATCCTCGAATCATAACTATCCGTATCGAAAACAGCTGCGCGGAGGCTTCCCGCGTATTTGGCTCCCACCGGCTTATAAACCCCCTCCACATAAAAGATAAAACCCTCCTCTTTCCTGTCTTCCAGCCGGATGAAATTCATTTCCGCCCGGCACCGGATCTCAAAACGGTCGCTGACCTGTTGGTTCAGGTGCCACCTGAACTGGTACCCGGAACTCCGGGTGATCGTTTTTGAAGGCCCCGCCCGGAGGTCAGCAGGAAGGTTTTCTTCCTGCTGCCTGGCGCGAATCCTGAACAGGAAACTGGATCGTCTGGAGATCGAATATGTACATTGTATGGAAAGGTCATTCCCCCCCGAAGGCGCATCCGCGCGAAACTTCAGCCACCCCGACCGGTAAAGATCCGCATACAGGTCAACCCTAACGTTGATGCCTGGACGTAAACTGGCCGCCACGTAGATACCTCTCTCATTCACCGGGAGCGTGGATTGGGTGAAGGCATTTCCATAAAGCGTTTGGTATTTCGGCGAGATATCCCTGTACAAAAGAGTGAGATCCGCATCCCGGTGAACACTGAAAAGAACTCCCTGAACTATTGCCCATCCTCCACCTTTCGCACGCGCGATCTCTCCGAAGAAATGCAGGTTCTGCAGGGTATAGCTGTGATCGATGCTGAGGTTCCACCATTCTCTTCCCCGAATGGAAAAAAGATTATACGGTTCCTCCCTTTTTTCAATGGGTAAGCTGAAACCATAATGCACCGCGTTGATCCCTATGTGAAGATTCCCTTTTTTAAATGAAACGTTCCCGCCGGCTGAGCGGGTGCCCAACACGGCCCGGTCAGCGAGCTCCGATTCCTGGCGGTGATAGCCGGAACTGACCAGTGAACGGATGACTCCTTCACCCCGGTTCGCATCCAGTTTCCTCAGTGAAAAAAATAAGCTCGTGTTCCAGTGTTTTTTTTGCAGGCTCAGCGCCGCTCCTCTCATAAAATTGAATTCCCCTGCAGAAGTGTAGGGCCTGATCACCGGCGACTGCCTTTTTATTCCCGCCAGTTCCGCGCCTTTTCCAAATGCCAGGCTTTGCCACTGCACCAGCCCCTGTCCCAGGTTCACTGTGAAATCCCCGAGGGCCAGGCTTTTCAGCGATCCTTTTCCGCGGTAAAAAAAATGGAGAGAGTAAAAATCAAAGCCAAGCCGCTGCGGCCGGCCAAAAAATCCTTCCCCCGCATCCTTTTCCCCGGTGATCCCCCACTGGATCCTGTTCCTGTACACGTACCGGTAACGAAAAAAAATTTTCCGGGGATCGCCGAGATAGGTCCCGTTGCGGTAGCCGGCCGCTTTCTGAAACTGCGATCCCGTTCTTATCAAAAAGCTGTGTTCCCCTTTACCGGCCTCCGCCACCAGCTCGCTCACCGGCTGGCGCTGCCCGGTTACCACGTAAGGCAGGATCTTCCGGATTGTGAAGATATCCCAGGATGGAACGGCCTGTAATTCGTAAACCGCCAGGAGAGGGCCGAGGATGTCACGGTAATGCAAAAACGAATTCACCTGCACGCTGTTCAGGAAAGGAAATCTTTCAAGCTCCTCCCGGGAACAACTGTTCAGATCGAGGGAACGCCGGCGGAATTGCTCCAGCTCCTGGACCAGCCCATCATCCTCTGTTTCGGATTCCGTCAGCCGGGCAAGCTCTTCAAGCTGCTGTCCCGCTTCAGCCGGTATTTCCTGGCAGTACGCAGCGGAATTCCAGGCCAGGCAAACCAGGAGCAACCACCGTTTCATTGCTGTTTTTTTGTAAATGAATACTGGACCTGTATGCCCGGCGAGAGACCCAGCTGGAAATGATAATGGGTGCTCACGAAGATCCTCAGCGCGGTTTTATCAAATGAGCGCTTCCATCCAAGTGCAAGGCCTGCCGTTTGATTGAATAAACTCATTCCCGCCCGAATGCAAACTGCATCCAAAGGAAAATACTGGATCGACCCGCTGGCCTGCACAGGCTGGTTTTCTTCCTTATGTAACTGGAAGGCCAAAAGAAAACTCCCGGAGGGCTCGAAACCCACTCCCATTGTATATAAGTAAGGAAGGGATTCATCGCTTTCCTTACCAAAAGACCTGCTGACGGGGTCGCGGGCGCTCAGGCCAATATGCAATTTTTCATTGGGATGCAAGCGCAAACCCAACCCAAAGCCGGGGACAGAAACCTTACCATACCCATCCATACTGATCGACACAAAATGGATCTCCGCCCCGGCTTCGAGCTGGCTTATAAGCCTGCGCCCGTACGACAACCCTATCTTCGACTCCCTATAAAAATCAACCCCGTTCAATTCCATCGCCAGCCCGAAATTGCCGGAGGAGGTGACGGCTCCCAGCCGCAACTCATATGAAGACAATTCCTGCAGCAGGAATTTCCTTTCCGCGTAAAAAGAAAGACCGCCGTTCTTCGCACCGGCGAGTGAAGCCGGGTTGATCGAGGAAGAATAAATATCGCAGTGGATCCCGCTCAGTGCGTTCACGAGGTTCAGGTCACCCATCGCACTTCGCACGGATTGGGCTTTTAATAAAGTCAAATGAAAAAGAAATACACCGCACAATAACATCCTGCACATAAAACCAAGGTAAGTTCACAGCGATGCGTTTTCCAAAGGAAAAACAACGGATTTTTCGGTGATTTTTCCCGGCCTGTGACAGAGTATTAACTTCGCGCCATGCAAATCCTCGATGGCAAGCTTGCTTCAGCCGCGATCCGCGACCAGCTTCGTATCAAAACAGCTCAATTGACAGTGGAAGGAAAAAAGATCCCTCATCTTGCAGCGATCCTCGTGGGAAACGACGGGGCCAGTGAAACCTACGTGGCTTCTAAAGTAAAAGCCTGTGAAGAAACGGGCTTCCGTTCCACGCTCACCCGTTTTGACCCCGACACTTCCCAGGCAAAGCTGCTTTCACGGATCGAAGAGCTCAATAACGACCCGGATGTGGACGGCCTATTGGTACAGCTGCCGCTCCCCTCACAGATCTCCGACGACGCGGTGATCAACGCCATTGATCCTTCCAAGGATGTGGACGGATTTCACCCGCACAACGTGGGCCGACTGCTGCAGGGGCATCCCACTTTCATTCCTGCCACCCCCCACGGCATTATGCTTCTCCTGGAACATTATAAGATCCAAACCGCCGGTATGCACGCCGTAGTGATCGGGCGCAGCAATATCGTGGGAAGACCGATGAGCGTTTTACTCAGTAACAATTCAGAGCCGGGAAATTGCACCGTTACCATTTGTCACTCCCGAACGAAGAACATCAAAGAACATTGCCTGCGTGCGGACCTCGTTGTTGCGGCACTGGGGCGACCCGGCTTCGTTACGGAGGATATGATCAAAGAAGGTGCGATCGTGATCGATGTGGGCATTACAAGGGTACCTGACAGCTCAAAAAAATCCGGCTTCAGGCTTCGCTGGGATCTGGATTATGAGAAAGTTGCTCCCAAATGCTCCTATATAACGCCCGTACCCGGCGGGGTTGGACCTATGACCATCGCGGCGCTTTTGAAGAATACATTTTATTCCTGCAGTTACAAGAACCTATGAAGGGCCAGGAAAATATGGACAAGGCATCCGGTGAGAAATATCCCGTGATGGAAAGCTTTTACACGCTGCAGGGGGAAGGTTATCACCAGGGAAAGGCAGCCTATTTCATTCGCCTCGGAGGCTGCGACGTGGGATGTGTGTGGTGCGACGTGAAGGAAAGCTGGGATGCGGGCAGGCATCCACTGAAAGCTGTAAACGAACTGGTAAATGAAGTGAAGCAAACACCTGCGAAAATGGTCGTGATCACGGGTGGTGAGCCGCTGATGTATGATCTTTCCGCGCTTACTGCTGCCCTGCACAGCGCGGGCCTTCAAATAAACATAGAAACCTCCGGTGCCTATCCCCTCAGTGGAAACTGGGACTGGATCTGTCTCTCCCCCAAAAAATTCAAAGCCCCCTTGCCGGAAATATTGGGCTTTGCAGATGAACTGAAAGTGGTTATTTATAACCGTTCCGATTTCGAGTGGGCGGAAAAATATGCCGCCTTTGTAAAAAAGGAATGCAGGCTTTATCTCCAGCCGGAATGGTCCACTGCCCCGAAAATGACCCCGCTGATCGTGGAATACATTAAAGAAAACCCTCAATGGGAATTCAGCCTGCAGATTCATAAATACATTAACGTTCCCTGATTCCGCGCAACCTATTCTCCCGGAATTTCCTCTTCTGTCATAGCTTCGCATCTGAATATTCCTGAATGAAAAAGATCAGTCTTCTCTGTTTCCTTCTCCTGGCCTGTTTTTCCCTGCTGGCACAATACGATCCTTCAAAAGTGAACAAGCAGGCCCGCCAGCAGTATGACCAGGCGATGCTGAGAATATATGACGGGAATCTTACCAGTGCCGCGGCTCTCTTGCTGAAGGCGGTCGAGCTCGATAAGAATTTTGTGGAAGCTTACCTTTCCCTGGGAGGGATCTACGGAAAGCTGAAGAGCTACAACAGCAGCATTCAATATTTCGAAAAAGCATTTGCGCTGGATTCCATTTACACTATGGACTACCGGGTGCAATTTTCCATCCAGCTGGCAGCGGCCGGCGAATTTCAGAAAGCCCTGGATGTGATCAATGTTCAGCTTACGCAAAAACCTCCGAAAAATCCCACCAGTCTTGAATCCGCGATGAACAGGAAGCGGTCATACGAGTTCGCGGTGGAATATGCAAAACAGGATGGGGGCATCGAATATGTTTTTGCCCCGCAGAATATCGGACCGGGAATCAACTCGGAAGAGTCGGAATATTTTCCTTCCCTGTCCATTGATGGAAAAGAACTGGTATTCACCCGGCGCATCAGGGATATCAACGAGGATTTCTATTACTCTCATCTCGTCGACGGGAAATGGAATGAAGCGAAGCCCATCAGCTCGATCAATACCCCGCAGAACGAAGCCGGGCAGCAGCTTTCCCACGATGGACAGTGGCTGCTTTTCACTGCGAATAACAGGCCGGATGGGTTTGGAAATTTCGACCTGTATATTTCCT
>CAMLEM010000064.1 GCA_946479005.1 uncultured Chitinophagaceae bacterium
AATCCAAGGGTGGCGGTGGTTTGTATCCAGCTCGTATAATAACCGCGGCGACGATTGGGGGAATGCTCAGCCACATAAGTGGCGGCGCCCCCATATTCCCCTCCCAGTGCGAGCCCCTGCAGCAGGCGAAGCACAAGCACAGTGACCGGTGCGGCGATGCCGATCTCGCGGTATGTTGGAACACAACCGATCAGGAAGGTGGAAGCCCCCATTATGATCAGGGTAAGAAGGAAGGTGTATTTGCGGCCGACGATATCGCCAAGCCTTCCGAATACCAGGGCGCCGAATGGCCGAACGATGAAACCCGCAGCAAAGATCGCGAGCGTGCTCAACAGGGCGGCGGTAGGATTGGTATCGGGAAAAAATTGTTTTGCGATCGTGGTTGACAACATACCGAAGATGTAGAAATCATACCATTCGATCATTGTTCCCACCGATGAGGCAGTGATAACTTTCCGAAGGCTTACGCGTTCGGTGGCTGGTTGCTTCATTGGGTTAAAATACATAATACGCGGGAGAGTATTGAAATTTTTGTATTCGTACTTTTAAGGCGAAAATGGAGATTATGCATTATCCTTACCAGATCGGATCGGAAGAACAATACAGGCGTGATTACCGGGCAAGTGTTGAGGATCCCGAGAAATTCTGGTCTGCAGTGGCCGATCATTTTACCTGGAGAAAAAAATGGGATAAGGTTCTCGAATGGAATTTTAAGGAGCCGCGAATAGAATGGTTCCGCGGGGGAAAATTAAATATCACGGAGAACTGCATCGACCGGCACCTGGCGGAGAAGGCGGAGGAACCGGCGATCATCTGGGAACCCAACAGTCCCGATGAGAAAACACGCGTTGTAACCTATGCACGCCTGCATAAAAGGGTTTGCCAGTTTGCCCAGGTGTTAAGGAATAACGGGGTCAGGAAAGGCGATCGCGTTTGCATATATATGGGGATGGTGCCGGAACTGGCCTATGCGGTGCTCGCCTGTGCGCGCATCGGTGCCATTCACAGTGTGATCTTCGGCGGATTCTCGGCCCAGAGCATCGCAGACCGCCTCGCGGATGCAGGTGCGGAATACATCGTCACCTGCGATGGCGCATTCCGGGGGGATAAAGTGATCCCTTTAAAATCGATCATTGACGACGCGCTGGTGGGAAACAGGACCGTGAAGCGGGTGATCGTTTATACACGTACACGCACACCCGTATCAATGATAAAAGGCCGCGACGTGTGGTGGGAAGATGAAATGGAACACGCGGAAGCGGAGGTGGAAAAGAATGGAGTGGTTCATTTCCCTGCAGAAGAAATGGATGCGGAAGATCCCCTGTTCATTTTATATACTTCAGGAAGTACGGGCAAACCCAAGGGAGTGGTTCATACCACGGCGGGTTATTTAGTCTGGACGACCTACACTTTTGTAAATGTTTTCCAATACAAGCCGGGGCAGGTCCATTTTTGTACGGCCGACATCGGGTGGATCACCGGTCATAGTTACATTGTTTACGGACCGCTTGCAGCAGGTGCCACTTCGCTGATGTTCGAAGGCATTCCCACCTGGCCCGACGCGGGAAGATTCTGGGATATCGTTGACAAGCACAGGGTGAACATCATCTATACCGCGCCGACGGCGATCCGCAGCCTGATGGGTTTCGGGAAAGAACCGCTGGAAGGAAAATCGCTTTCCACCCTGGAGGTGATCGGCACGGTGGGTGAGCCCATTAATGAAGAGGCCTGGCATTGGTACGATGAGAATGTAGGGCGAAAAAAATGCCCGATCGTGGATACCTGGTGGCAAACAGAAACGGGAGGCACGCTCATTTCCAACCTCGCGGGGGTGACCCCATCCATTCCTTCCTGGGCCAGCCTGCCGATGCCCGGCATACAGCCAGTACTCGTGGATGAAAGCGGGCAGGAAGTGAAGGAAGCTGATGAGAAAGGAATTCAGAAAGGAAATCTTTGTATAAAGGCGCCCTGGCCCGGGATCCTTCGCACGACCTATGGAGATCACGAGCGTTGCCGCCAAAACTATTTTGCAACCTATGAAGGTTTGTATTTCACTGGGGATGGTGCATTGAAGGATCAAAAAGGGAATTTCCGGATCACGGGACGCGTGGATGATGTTTTGAACGTGAGCGGTCATCGCATTGGAACGGCGGAAGTAGAGAATGCCATCAATATGCACGCGGGTGTAGTGGAAAGCGCCGTGGTGGGGTACCCGCACGATATCAAGGGACAGGGCATCTATGCCTTTGTCATCTTCCAGGGCAGGCATTCAGATGATGAGCTTACAGCCAGGGATATCCTGCAGACCGTCACGCGCATTATCGGCCCCATCGCGAAACCCGACAAGATCCAGTTCGTAAAAGGTCTACCGAAAACGCGGAGCGGGAAAATAATGCGAAGGATCCTGAGAAAGATAGCAGAGGGAGAAACCACCAACCTCGGGGATACCACTACACTGCTGGACCCGGGTGTTGTTGAAGAGATCGTCAATGGAAAAAAATAAGAAACGCTTCCGAACCGTCCTCCGCTGGGTTTTATGGGTGGTACTTGTGCAATTCCTGCTCGTCAATATCAGCGCCTCACTTTACGCTTATCGCCTCACGCATTTTAATACCGACAGTTCACTCCGGCAGCGAAAGCCATCCAGGAACATCCTGGCAAAAACCTGGAGGCTTTTCACTGGTCCCCGAATACTTCGTTCTGTTCCGGGTGCCACACCCTCATTCCCTTTCCGGGAGCTGGAGCTTACACTGTCCAATGGTAAGAAGATCCACTGCTGGTCAGCGTCGCCGGATACCCTGCATCGGGGAACCGTGATCCTTTTTCACGGGTATACTGCCCAGAAGAGCCAGATGATCCCGGAGGCAAAAGCCTTTCTTGAAATGGGACTAAAGGTGCTGATGGTGGATTTTAGAGGCCACGGGAGAAGTGAAGGAAATGTCAGCAGCCTGGGCGTAAAAGAAACAGAAGAAGTGAAACTGGCCTGGGACCACGTGAAGGCGGGAGGAGAAACGAATATTTATCTCTATGGAATTTCAATGGGGGCGGTGGCGGTTTTGAAGGCGACAGCGGATCACGGCCTCGATCCCCGGGCACTTATACTTGAAATGCCTTTTGCTTCAATGAGATCCCATTTACAGGCCCGGTCCCGGATCGTGGGGTTTCCGGGCTTGCCGGAGCGGCCATTTGGTTTCCTGGTTAGCACCTGGATAGGGTGGCAGCGTGGCTTCAACGGAATGGGCCATAAGACATATGATTATGCTGAGAACATCCGATGCCCGGTCCTCCTTCAATGGGGCGACCAGGATCCTTATGTTCTGCGATGGGAGACCGAGATCATTTTCAATTCCACGTCCTCTGCCAGGAAGAAATTGGTGACCTACCCGGGTGCAGGGCACGAGTCACTGCTCAGGTTCAACCCGGGATTATGGAAACAGGAAGTAGGCGCGTTCATTTTCTGATGGTCACCGGTGTACCCGGAGGCGTGAATGCATAGATCTCTTTCACGTCGGCGTTTTTCATCGAGATACAGCCCAGGGTCCAGTTCTTATACCTGTCTATCACCGGATCCTCGTGGGGCCAGGTGCCGTGAATGCCGATACCACCGCCAATGCGGGCATTCGCAGGGATCTCTCCTCTCTGTTTTCGGAGATTGAATCTCGCGCGGCTTTCCTCGGTGGGATAGTCAATGGCCAGGAAACGGCTCCATTTTTCGTGAACCCGTTTACTGGTGATCCTGAAATTTCCTTCCGGGGTGTTTTTGTCGCCTTCCATTTTCTTGTCCGACAAACTATTGTTCCCGAATACCACGGGATAAGTGGCATACCAGCCCTTATCGTCGTAAACACTCAGTTCATAATCGGTCTTGTCGATCAGGATGGAGATCTTTCCCACGGGCCCGGCGCTAAAATTCACCCTTTTCATTGAGGCCGTCCGGCGGGAAACCGTGTGCGTATTGGCCGCGATAAGTCCTCCACCCAGGAATACGGTTGAGAGCAGGATAATGCTTTTCATCAGGGGTTTGTGTTTTCATAACAGCCAGATGTAACCTCGTTCAGGGTTGGTGGGTGCCCGGGGAGCGGTTCTTACCGGCCTTGTTCAGTACTCGTCCAGATGCTCAAACGCAATGCCGGGTTGGATATTTTGAACTGTGGATATGTTTTAACGAGCCTTTAATTACCCACAATCCAAAATGACGAGGGGTTTCAACTTCGTGAAACCCCTCGTCAAGATATTCTTTGAAATTTCCTACCAGTTGGAGAAACGGAATCCAAAATTATAGGGGGTCATATCCAGTCCCCGCTCGTACATTGATTTCGTGGCCATCGATCCATAGAGCCTTACCGGGCCGAGGGAAAGCTCGGCGATATAGGAGACCTTCCACTTTTCAAGTTCAAAATCATCCTTCACCTTGGTCTTCTCTTCTTTTTTCCCGCTCTCTTTCAGCAGGAATTTGTTACGCGCGCTGTAAAGGTAACCGGCACTGATACCCGCGCTGAGCCCAAATCCATTTTTACGGTTCGGGGTGAAATTAAAATTCAGCATAATGGGAACGGTCAGGTAATCTGCTGCCAGCTTGTTCTTTTTTTCTTTCACTTCCGGAAGTAGTACAGCCATATCTACACGTGGCGGGTTTGGCCCCGCGATGGGATCTTCGATGTAGCGGATGGATTGTTCATAAACATAATTATTCAGCTCCAATCCGAGGCCGTATTTCAGGTTCACCACGTGTTTGGCGATATTCAGCCTCTGCATAAAGAACCAGATGTTCACGTTCCGGGATTTCCCATCGCGCAATTCGAACCAGTTCTTGTTGGAACCGGGTGCATAAGCCTGGGCGGCGGCACTGTTATAATTCGTTTTATCCGAGAAATTGGAAAAACCAAGATCGAATATCCACCAGTTGGTGCTGAGGTTGGACGGCTTCGAGGTCCTTCTCGTACGCACCTTATATTCTTTGTCTGATTCCTTCCTGTCTTTTCCTGCCTTACGGATGATCACCATTCCTCCTATGCGGATGGTATCATCGGGTGGCGTGGGAGTGGAAGTGGTATCTGTTTGGGCGAAGGTGGAAAGTACGGTGCTCAAAAGCACACACAGGGTAACGATGCGTTTCATTTTTTTGTTTTTTCTGCTTGTTATTAAAGTTTGATCGCCAGGCCTGCTACAAGGAGTTTACCATCTTCATCCGTGGCATCAATATTCGTCCTTTTTTCAAAGGTCCTCGTGACTTTCCGGAAAGGCCCGCGAAGTTTATTTTTTTTGCCACCGGCAGGTTCCTGTTCTTCATCACTGATATCCTCTGAGGGATAAGAAGCGACGCGTATATTCGACGGCTGAGCAGAAAGAGATGTTACAGTTGTATTACTAAAATCATATTCCGGATCCTTCCTTGTTTTTTCAATGGGTTCCAGGGAAGCGATGGCAGGTTGTGTTTCTTCAGGCAGGTTATTGCTAAATATGGGGAGTGGTGTTTCTGCAGATTGCGGGGCCTGCACTTTAATATTTTCTCCAGGCTTGTTTTCCTTCCCTGCCACGGATGCTTCATTAACCTCGTGGTTGTTTGCAAGGGAGGGAGAAACTTCATACACTTCATCGATCGTTGACTTCTCTGCCACTTTCGGAGAGGGCGTATTGGGTACACCGGGTTTATCTGTTTTTACGATCTCGGGTTTTTGGGGATCCGCTGCATTGCGGTCATTCAGGAACAAATAACCCGCTCCACCCAATAATAAAATGATCACTGCCGCGGCCACTCTTCTCCAGCGGATGGAAATGATGCGGGCGGGCGCCGTGTGGCGGTATAGTATAGACTTATCAGGGAACCGGATCTCTTCCGCCTCCAGTTTGGTTTGTTTCAACAAGCTGAATTCCTTTCCCAGGATTTCATCAGCTTCGATCGCCTTCTTCGTTTCCCGGCTTTCTTCAGGCGACAGTTCTCCGTCCAGGTAGAGGAGCATATTTTCGGCACTGAGTTCGCCATTTTTGAAAAGGACGGATTTATCCGGGAAGCTGATCTCCTCATCGGGCTGAAGCCTGAATTGTGAAAGCAGTTCCAGTTCTTCTTTCAGATCCGGGTTTTGCTCCACGAAGCTTTCCACCGCGAGGCGGTCCTTCTGAGCCAGTTCCTGGTCCAGGTAAAGGATGAAAAATTCTTCGTAATTATTCCGGTCGATCCTCATTTTAAAATTTTGTGATTAGATCACATTTTCCATTTTCACCAGGTATTCCTTCAATTGAAGCCTGGCCCGGTGCAGGTACACTTTCACCTGGCTTTCATTGAGGTTCATTATCTCACCGATCTCCGCGTAGCTGTAACCTTCATAGTCTTTCAGCATCACCAGCGACCTTTGTGTCTCACTCAGCCTGGCCAGCGCCACTTCCAGTATCTTTTTCAGGTTATTCGCCGGTTTGTCCTGCACCCTCGACCCCTCGTTGAATTCTTCCCGGAGCTGGATCCTTTTCACTTTCCGGATATGGTCGATCATCTGGTGGTAGGCCACGGTAAAAAGATAGGATTTGCTCTTGGCCGGGTCTACTTCCTCCCGGTTCTTCCACATCTTCTCATAGGCGGTCTGGACCACATCGCGCGCGTCTTCTTCGTGCTTTAAGTTCTTGTAAATGAACCTATAAACGTTATCCGCGTGAGCGGTTACACAGTCATTATACTCTCTTTCAGTCATTTGGTGTTACAGCCGGTTCTACATAATACGGCCTGGAGGGGAATTAGTTACAAAAATAATTAAATAAGGCCTTGAAAGTGGATTTCTCCGTTCCTCTGTTAAATAGTTGGTTAGATTTATGCCCTTATGAGGAATCTGATTCGCGCAGAAGAATTGGCCATGTTCGGAGCAAGTATCTATGCGCTTTCCCTTTTTTACGTGCCCTGGTGGTGTTATGTCCTGCTTGCCCTGGGGCCGGATATCAGTATGATCGCCTATGCGGCCGGAAACCGGGCGGGAGCCGTTTTTTATAATATATTTCATCATAAGGGAGTAGCAGTAGTCGTATTCCTCACCGGGCTATTATT
The DNA here is from genome assembly GCA_946479005.1 of uncultured Chitinophagaceae bacterium. The sequence continues at coordinate 7,031 of CAMLEM010000064.1, forward strand.
ACCTGATACTGCCGTGCAGGTTGCGGGCATCATCATTTTCGGACATTCCTCGATGGACCGGGTTTTTGGATATGGCCTGAAGTATTCACGGGGATTTGGATACACCCATTTGGGCGAGATCGGGAGGAAATGATCTTCTTGTCAGTTGATTACCGAAATAAATTGCGTAGAGAGATTTTCAATACGCATTTCCGATCCTTTTGAAGGGGAATCCGTACAGGTATTTTTGAGATTTTTAATACACGTCGGTTTTGGAGTCTCCGGCTTCGGCATTTTTCTTTCGGCGCGGGTCTGGCTGAAAATAAAGATGCAAACGGCAAGAACCAGGATGGGGATGCCGAATCCCAGGAGTTGTTTTTGCATAAGCCGGTTTTGAAGTTCAACGAAAGTAAAAAGTCAAATGTTACAGTTTTGTGAAAGGAAAGTAATCCGTCCATCAAAAAAACTACTGTTACCTTTAAATCTTTAATTAATCCAAATGAACAAGAAATTCGCGGCCCGCATTGCGGCAGAACTCGACGCGATCCGGCAAGCCGGACTTTTTAAGAAGGAAAGGATCATTGAAAGTACCCAGGGGGCGGAGATCATTGTGAATGGAAAAAAGGTGCTGAATTTTTGTGCCAACAACTACCTGGGTTTATCCAGTCACCCCAAAGTGATAGAAGCGGCGCATAAGGCCATTGACGAGCGCGGATATGGAATGAGCAGTGTTCGTTTCATCTGCGGCACCCAGGATATACATAAACAGCTTGAAAAAAAGATCTCCGAATTCCTGGGCACGGAGGATTCGATCCTTTATGCAGCGGCATTCGATGCCAATGGCGGCGTGTTCGAACCCCTTTTTAATGAAGAAGATGCC
>CAMLEM010000065.1 GCA_946479005.1 uncultured Chitinophagaceae bacterium
CCCCTGTTCGCGTTCAGTTCGGCCGCTACTTTTTTAATGGCTGCCAGCAGCTTCGCATCTGTCAGCCCGGATGAAGCACCGGCACCACCCACCTGGTTCAATAACTCCACGGCTACCGCGCCTGTTTCAGAAGGACGGTGCGTGAATCTTTCATCGGCGTTGGAACCTGTCATACTGAGATGCCCCTCGAAATGAAAGTGCTTGCTCATCTGCGGGTTCTTCTCATCGATCTTACGCCCGGCACCATAGCCTTTTGAATTCTCAACCACGTTCAGCCAGGTGCCCAGGAAATCCGCACCGAGGCTCACAATTACCCTGGCCGCGTCGAATTTATAAGTCGGGAGCTTCCTTCCCTGCCCGCTGGCCTCATTCGCTTCCAGCATTCCACTATATGAAACCGCATCATACTGTACGTGGCGCAGGTTGGGGAATTTTGAAATGATGTCTTTGGTAACAGGAGAAGTGATCGTTGAACTCAGCAGCACCACCGAACCCGTGGCGGTCTTCATCGCATCACCGATCATCTTATCCAGTTGTTCGAAACTGGGGACCTCGTTGAATTTCACTTCCGTACCATCGCTGCCTCCAACTGTCCTGTGCATTGGGTAACGCACGCGGTACATATCATAGAGATCAAGCACAGAAGCCTGCATTCGGGCAGTGGATCCGCCTCCTGTAAACTGGCAAAGGTCGTTTCCATCCACCTTGATCGGCCTTCCGTCTCTCACTTTCACCACCGCGGGAATCGCATCTCCGTCCTGCACATAGGTGGTAGCATAATATTTGGGAACACCGGGAACCACGTCGCCGGGTTTATTAGCAAAGGGAACCGCTTTTCTAACCGGGATCTTACAGCTTGCGGCAATCGTTGCGGCAGCCGTGCTAAAACCAAGGTATTTGAGAAAATCGCGGCGAGGCGCTTTGGCATCAATGAGCCCTTTATCGTCAAAGCCCTCGAAAGGAAGTTCTTCAGCGAACTCATCCTCGTTCTTCTTCCGGAAGTTAGGATCGCTCAATTCACCGAATGATTGCCAGTATTTAGTTTCACTCATACTAAACCCGCTGTGGCGGAATTTAGACCCTGGTATTGCTATGCTCCAATACGCAGTAGTCGGTTATATAATGCCTTCCTGCTTTTACAGGCCGGAAGACTAGTAATGACATTTTTGACATTCAAGTCCACCGATATCTTTCACAGTGATGCTATCCATCTTGCCATTCTTGATATCGTTATGGAACTTCTCGTAAATGCTATAGAACTTATTCCCCGTGGTGCCTGTGTAATTAAAGGCCACCTTGGTCTCGCGGTGACAGTTCACACACCAGCCCATACTCAATTCAGAAACCTGTTTCACTTCGTCCATCGCAGTGATCTCCCCGTGACAGGTTTGACACTGTACATTTCCAACACGCACGTGCTGGGAATGGTCGAAGAAAACGTGGTCGGGCAGGTTGTGGATCTTCACCCACTCAATGGGCTTGGCTTTCGAGGGATCCCAGGCCGTTGGGTTCTTGGGATCGAAGCCTGCATATTTGAATAGTTTTTGGAGTTCTGCATTGCCGTCAACGGGATCGCCGTTCCCATCATACAGCTTTGGACTGGTGGGCCGGTATTCGGTAACTGCCTTATGGCAGTTCATACAAACGTTTACAGAGGGAATGGCTGCGTGGCGGCTTTCCCAGGCTGCCCCGTGGCAATAAAGGCAGCTGATCTGGTTGATGCCAGCGTGTACTTTATGAGAATAGAAAATGGGTTGTTCTGGCTGATAACCTTTCTGTCGCCCAAAACCGATGGCGGCCTTACTGAAATAATAGCCTGCCACGGTAAAAAAGAGCAGGGCAAACAATGCGATGTAAACCTTATTACGATAGAAAGGAACGGGCTCGGGGCGACGGATCCCTTCCGCATCATCCGACATCTTCTTCAGGTTACTGTTCACCTGCATCAGGATCACAGCGATGATGGCCAGGATGAGAGAGATCACCCCGAAGATCACCGCATTGCTGTTATCCTTTTGTCCTCCTCCGCCGCCATCTGTAGCAGCAGGTGCTTCGGCTGGCTTCCATTCAATTACATATTTCAGAACAGCATCAACTTCCTCATTTGAAAGCGTCCCTTCAAAAATCTGCATTTCACCGGGAAACAAGCCCTGCACCTCCACCGCCCTGGGATATCCTGCCGCGATGGCCTTCCGGAAATTGAGAACCCATAATTTCAGCTGATCCATATTCTCCCAACGCGCATCCACACCCTGAAGGTTCGGGCCTGTAGCATCCTTACCCATAATGTGACAGGATCCGCAACGGGATCTGAAGATCGCAGCACCATCCTGGGCTAAAATATTTATTGAAAGGGAGGAAAATAAAATGATAAGCAGTGCCAGCTTCGAGGCCATTGGGTTACGTAGGCTCATAGTCGCGATTGATGCTGAAAAATGTGGATAAATCCTTAAATCCGCCGCAAAAATAAGCCTAGAACTTAACAATTCGTTATCGCTTTCAAATTTTTTTGAAACCCGCGTCCAGCCTGTGTTTCACGTGATTTAGCCGGGAAAAAAATGAACCGCAAAAAATAAACTGTCACACAAAGGTCAATGTGCCGACATCGTAGTTCGCTGATCAAAATATGGCGGATAAATGTTTTACTGCTTTTCGCGAAATGATTAATCGGGCTTATGTTTGGGCAAACCGCATCAGAATAAAAACAGGTTATCTCGTCAATGTTTGAACGGCTACAGAAAAAATGGGGTGTAAACGGAGGAAGGCTCACGCTCATCCTGCTCACTTTCGCCATTGGCGGCAGCGCCACAGGATTTGTGGGCAAAAAAATAATGAACGCTTTAAATGTCTCCCAGGACTGGCTTTGGGCGATCATTTATATCGTTTTAGTGACCCTGATCTGGCCCCTGGCCGTTCTCATCGTGAGCATTCCCTTTGGCCAGTTTAATTTTTTCAGGGGCTATATCAGGAAGCTGGGAAAAAAGATGGGAATTGGGAGATAGCTGGGACCGGAAAAGATATCTATACCATACAGAATCAATTAAATAAACTTCATTTATCACCGAATGCCCACCTCGATCCAGATCGCCGTTTTTGCTTCCGGCGCCGGTTCTAATGCGGCGCGGCTGATCGATCATTTCAACGGGGAGGAAAAGCGCTCGGCCCGGATCAGCCTGGTTGTATGCAATAACCCGCAGGCCGGCGTACTGGAGATCGCAAAGGAGAAAGGCGTACCGGTACTCATTCTTGAAAAGGAGCGATTTTTCAGGGGTGATGGTTATGCTGAAACATTAAAAGGCAAAAACATCGGGTTGATCGTGCTGGCCGGCTTTCTATGGAAATTGCCAGGCACGCTGATCCGGGCATTCCCCGGTGCTATCATCAATATTCATCCGGCCCTTTTGCCCAAATACGGCGGTAAGGGGATGTATGGCGCCCACGTTCATAATGCCGTCGTTGCCAATAATGAAGAGGAAAGCGGTATCACGATCCACTATGTGGACGGACATTATGATAACGGGGATATCATCTTCCAGGAAAAGATCGCACTGGATAAGGATGAAACGCCGGAATCGCTGGCCAGGAAAATACATCAGCTGGAACACAGGCATTTTCCCGAACAGGTAGAACTTCTTGCCCGGAAATTTTTGCCGAAAAATTAAATTTTTATTCTCTTATATATATCTTGACCCCGTTTAAAGATATCGCCTTGCCTGACTTATGTTTCGAGGGTAACGGGCAGGAAATTTGCGAGCATATACCGTGTACCACCACCGCCGCGGCAAGCAAATTTTTCACCCGCAGTTAGGCGTCACCGAAAGAAACGGAAAACTTGATGACTAAAGAATTAAGCCCTAATTTTATGGAAGCCTCCTTACTTGATAAACTTCAACGGATGAACTGATGTTTATCAATCCACCCCTATAAGCCCCGGTATACATTTGTCCTCTTTTGAGGCAATTGAATATAAATTTTAAACCTCAAATCAACTCACATGAAAAGGAACTCACTTGCATCGGTCCTGGTTTTAGCAGGAATTATTGGATTCGCCTCTTGTAACAACGAAGAAAAGACAGACACAAACAACACAAACACAACCACTAACACAACACCTGACACAAGCAGTACGCAGGAAGTTCACGGAACCGAAGTGAAGCCGGGTGAGATCACGTACCAGAACCCCTTAAACGCTGAGTGGGTAGCCAATGGAAAGAGCATTTATGAATTAAAATGTGCTTCCTGCCATAAGCTGACCGATGAAAGACTGGTCGGGCCGGGCTGGAAAGGGGTTACCACCAAGCGTGAGCCTGAGTGGATAATGAATATGATCACGAATGTGGATATGATGCTGGAAACCGATCCCGAGGCTCAAAAATTGCTCGAGCAGTGTCTTGTAAGAATGCCCAATCAGAACATTTCGAAAGATGAGGCCAGGCACATCATCGAGTATATGAGGAGCAATGACGGGGAAAAATAGCAACCATTCTTTTCAACATAAATCAAGTTATATGACACCAGTTCGTTTCAAAACCCTCGCGGTTTTGATTGTGACCTCTTCTTGCCTCCTGTTAATGGAAAGCTGTAAGCCAAAAACGGCACAGTCTGCCGCCGGCGGTGATGCATCCAAAGCATACATAGCCCCCGGGCAGTACGATGAGTTCTATAATGTTGTATCTGGTGGATTCAACGGGCAAATGGGCATTTATGGCATTCCTTCGGGAAGGCTGTTCCGCATTGTACCCGTTTTTTCCGTGAATCCTGAAAGCGGGTACGGTTACAGCGAGGAGACCAAGGCGATGCTGAACACTTCCCACGGTTTTGTTCCCTGGGATGACCTTCACCATATCGCTCTTTCTCAAACCAAAGGAGAGCACGATGGCCGCTGGGCTTTCGGGAACGGAAACAATACACCCAGGATCGCCAGGGTGGACCTGACCACCTTCCGCACGGCGGAGATCCTTGAGATCCCCAACAGCGCGGGTAACCACGCCTCACCCTTCATCACGGAAAACTCCGAATACGTGGTAGCTGCTACCCGTTTCAGCGTTCCGCTCGATGATATGAATGGTGATGTTCCCATCAATACCTACAAGCAGAATTTCAAAGGTTCGATCAGCTTCATCGCGGTCGATCCCACCACCGGCAGAATGAATATTTCGTTCCAGATCCGCACCCCGGGTATGAACTTCGACCTGTCAAGGGCCGGAAAAGGAAAATCCCACGGCTGGTTCTTCTTCAGTTGCTATAATTCCGAACAGGCAAACACGCTTCTTGAAGTGAACGCCTCAGCGAAAGACAAAGACTTCGTAATGGCAGTGAACTGGAAAAAGGCCGAGGAATATGTGAAGGCCAACCGAGCAAAGAAAACGGCAGTGAAATACGCCCACAATGTGTTTGATGAGGCTACACATACAGCCACTTCCACCATTATGAATGAAGTGCTCGTGCTGGACCCTAAAGAAAATCCGGACATCCTTTATTTCATCCCCTGTCCCAAATCGCCGCACGGTACCGATGTGGATCCCACAGGTGAATACATCGTTGCTTCAGGAAAACTGGCAGCTACGATCCCCGTATTCTCTTTCGACAAGATCCAGAAAGCCATTGCCGACAAGGCATTTGATGGCGAATATGAAGGGATCCCCGTAATTAAATATGAAGCCGCTCTCCACGGAGAAGTTGCCAAACCGGGCCTCGGCCCCCTGCATACCGAGTTCGACGGAAACGGGAATGCTTATACTTCAATGTTCGTTTCCTCTGAGATCGTTAAATGGAGCGTTAAGGACCTCAAGATCCTTGACAGGGTGCCGACCTATTATTCGATCGGTCACCTTTCCGTTCCCGGCGGCCCGACAGCTAAGCCTCACGGCAAGTATGTGATCGCCTACAACAAGATCACCAAGGATCGTTACCTGCCCACAGGTCCTGAGCTGACGCAAAGCGCCCAGCTCTATGATATCAGCGGCGACAAAATGAAGCTCATTCTTGACTTCCCAACCACGGGAGAACCCCACTATGCGGAGGCGCTGCCTGCCAGTATGATCAAAGACAAGCAAAAGAAGATCTACAAACTGGAAGAAAACAAGCACCCTTATGTAGCGATGGGAGAAGGCCAGGCCAAGGTAACCCGTAATGGAAACCAGGTGCACGTAAATATGACAGCCATCCGCTCTCACCTGAATCCTGATAACATTGAAGGTATCAAAGTGGGCGACGAGGTTTATTTCCACGTGACCAACCTGGAGCAGGATTGGGATGTGCCGCACGGATTTGCCATAAAAGGCGCGCAAACCGCGGAGATCCTGATAATGCCCGGTGAAACCCAGACATTGAAATGGAAGGCTGACCGTGTAGGTATCTTCCCCTTCTATTGCACTGACTTCTGTTCGGCACTTCACCAGGAAATGTCGGGATACCTGAGAGTATCCCCGGCAGGAAGTAATGTGCCGCTGTTGTTCAGCACCGGGACCAATCAACCGGCAGCAACAACAACAAGCACGCCGGGTGCAGCAACAAAAGACACTGCAACCAAACCTAAATAGGGAAGAGAATTATAAGGGTTTATGAATTTTAAGGTTCCGGGACCCTACAGTCCCGGAATCTGTTTTTAAAGAAGAGTTCTATGAAAAAGATGAGTGTAGTTTCGCGGATCCTTGTCGTACTTGGAGCCATTGCGCTGGTATCCGCCTATTTCGTTCCGGCCTGGTCCATTTACCTCGTCGCCCCTCAATACCCCGAAGGGCTTTCGATGCAGATCTGGCTTGATAAGATCACCGGCCAGGTGGAGATCATCAATGGTTTGAACCACTACATCGGGATGAAGCACATAGATGCCTCGATGTTCCCGGAATTTGATTTTCTCATATATATCCTGGGCGTATTCATCGTGCTGGCACTCGTAGTTGCGATCACGGGAAGCAGGAAACTTTTACTGGTTTACCTTGTTTTATCATTCCTGGGAGGCATTGCGGCGCTTCTTGATTTTTATAAATGGGGATATGATTACGGGCACGACCTGGACCCCTCCGCGGCCATCCAGGTGCCGGGGCTTTCGTATCAGCCCCCGGTGATTGGCCATAAAAAATTGCTGAACTTTGACGCTTATTCTTATCCCGATACGGGAGGATGGATCATCGTTGGCGTTACCCTGCTCTTTGGGGCCATCTGGTTCTTTGAGTACAGGAGAACGAAAAAATTAAAGAAAAGACCCGCCAAACTGGATTTAGAAGAAACAAAAAATTTAAACAGGAGTTGAAAATGAAAATCAAACACCATTTAATCGCGTTGATCTTAACCGGCGCCCTGCTGGCATCCTGCGGACGAAAAGAACCCGAACCGATCGCTTATGGGAAAGATTCCTGTTCCGAATGTAAGATGACGATCATCGATCCCAAATTCGGCGGGGAGATCATTTCAAAGAAGGGCAAGATCTTCAAGTTCGACGACACACACTGCATCGCAAAATTTATGGAACGCAGGGGCATCGAAATGAACAGCATTCACAAGACCCTTTTTGTGAATTATAATAAACCCAATGAGTGGCTGGAGGTGGAAAAGGCGCAGTTCGTGGTGAGCAGCCTGTTCAAAAGCCCGATGGGAGGAAATGCGGCCGCTTTCTCCTCAAAAGCAGAAGCGGAGAGCAAATCTTCCGAACTGCCGGGAAGCAAGATCACCAGCTGGGCTACGCTATATAATATCCTGATCAAATGAGGCATTTGAACCTCATCATATGCCTTTTCTTTTCCGCTACCCTGTCTGCCCGGTCGATCACGGTAGATAAGAACGGCAGCGTGAAAACCCTCCGGGCCGCGGTGAATATGGCCGTGGATGGTGATACCATATTTCTGAATGCCGGCACCTACAGGGAAGGCAATATCATCATCTCGAA
>CAMLEM010000066.1 GCA_946479005.1 uncultured Chitinophagaceae bacterium
AGTTTCGCGGTAAATAAAGTATCCGCCGCTACATAAATGGAATCGTCATCCTGTTTTATGATCATCAGCGGTTTTCGGGTGGCCAGGGTCCTGTCACGTTTATTATCCCTGTAAACTTCGCCGGCGATAATGGTCGTGCCCTGGGCGGTGTCCACGATCACTACATTTCCCCTGGCGTGGCTGATGCCGCTGCTGTCATCGTTGATGATCTGGTTGGCGGTGATGGTTACCTTGCCATCCTTTATGACCGGCCTTCCACCGAATTCAGCCCGCCCCGTGGCAAGATTGTAATAACCTTCACTGGTTTCTATGGTCCGACCGCTGCTGTCGCGAATGATGGTATAAGCAATGAAGCGCGCCACCTGGGTTTGGGTGTTATAAAGCAGGGAGTCCGTTTTGATATTGTAACCGGGATCCTTTAACTCCACGTTCTGTTTGAAATAAACATCCTTCAATCCCGCATAATAATAGCCTTCCCGGCTCGTAAGCACGGTTTTCTTGTTGACCACTGTGCCTCCGCGCAGGTAGGTACCGATATCCGTGGTCATATCATACTCCAGGCTGGGTGTGGTCAGCGTTCCCTTGCCATCTGTGAGCCGAACTCCTCCATCGAGGTAGGCAATGCGGGGATCCATCAGGTAACGGAGATGACTGGAATAAATATTGGCCGTATCCGAATCATTGATATGTACATTGCCCCAGGCTTCGAATGTGCGGGTGGCATTGTTGATCACGCAGCTGTCGCAGCTGAAATAACTGTTCCCCTGCCTGAGCTTTACATTTCCCGCCAGGATCTGGATCTGCACGGAATCATTGATCTTCCGGAACTCCAGTTTCCGCACGCCCGGCAGGATCTCCACATTCAGCATTGAATCACCGGGTGAGGAGCCGCTAACGGGAACGGGCACCTGCGCGGAAAGGCCTTCCAGCAGGAATGAAAAAATGAGGAAAAGAAAGAATGAACGCATTGTCAGTTGCCGCCGGGCGTGGAATCTTTTTTAAGAGGCGAAGTTAAATAGTCGCCCCTGTCGCGCCTGCCAAAGATGGAAAGATTAACATACCGTCTGGGATTGGCACGGAGATCATCTATCAGGATCTCTCCGCTCAGGATCAGATCATTCAGCTTATCGTATAATGTGCGATCGTTCAGCAGGGCGCCCAGTGATCCTTCGCTTGTTTTTAGCTTCGACAATGAGCTTTTCATATCGGCGATCATCGCGTTCAGGGAATCAATGGTGGGTTGAATGGCAACACGGGCCAGCTGATCCGAGAACTGTTTGGCATTGCTGATGATCCGGTTGATGCTGTCATTGTTATTTTTCAGGTTGGTCGTGATGTCCCTGGCATTGTTCAGGGTAGCGGCCAGCGGACCGGTCTGGTTATCGAGAAGACCGTTCAATGCGCTACTGGCCCGGTTTAAATTCGCGAGTGTTTGCTGGAGGTTGGTCCTTGCTTCCGAGTTGATCACCCCATTCACCCCACTCAGCGTGACGGATAAAGTATCCAGTACGCCCCTCACTTTGGACAGCGTTGGGGTCAGCTGCGCTTTCACATCATCAAGGATACCTGCATCCACTCTCGTCAGCAATGTATCCCCGGGTTCAAGGAATTCCGTCGAGTTCCCTTTTTCAATGATGATGAATGAAGACCCCACGAGCGGAGAGGAGATATAGGCTCTTGAATCTTTTGGAATGTTGACGTCTTCCGTCAGGTTGATGGTAGCCACCACACCCGAAACCATTTTATCCTTGGCTTCCAGTTCATACACGCTCCCGATCACATAGCCATTGATCTTTACTTCATTCGACTTGGAAAGAGGGCCCAGGTCCCCGAACACGGCATAGATCTTCTTCCTTTTGGTGAGTACATCCTTGCCTTTGAGGAAATTGAACCCGAGAATGAGGATTGTAAGGGCTACGATCGTTAGAATGCCGACCTTGGTTTCGTTACTGACTTTCATTGTGGTAGCAAAAATAGAGGGTTTCCGTGGGAAACCCCTGTCTTACCTCACTGCATCCCTTTCCTTTTCCATCTTATCGTGCTCGTGCAGCATCGCCGACACATCAATGCTTGGAAAAGGCGCTTCGGTTTTTGCTCCAACGCCCTCAGTATTTTCGGCCTGCTTCTCCAGCCAGGTGATATAGGTTTTCAAAGCATTTACGATACAACGTGCCAGCTCGTTCTGGCCTTCTTCGCTGTTGAGGTATCTTTCTTCTTCAGGATTGCTGATAAAGCCGGTTTCCACCAGGATACTTGGCATCGCCGTGGCCTGCAATACCCAGATACCTACACCGCGTTGGCGGACATCACGGTCAACACGACCCACTCTCACGAACTCATCCTGCACAAAGCCGGCCAGGGTTGCACTTCTCTTGAAATATTGCTTGGTCTTCAACAATGAAAGCGCGATGAACTCAGGAGAGTTCGGATCCACTTCACCATAATTCTGTTTGAAATTCTCCTCCTGCATCATCGGTGCATTCTCACGTACAGCCAGTTCCTTGTCATCTCCTTTATGCGCTCCCCAGATATAAGTTTCGGTTCCTTTCGCTGTACTGGGAGAGGTCCAGTAGCGGTATTGCGGAACTTTTTTTGTCTTCTTCTTCCGGTTCTTTCCCTTTCCCACATAATAGGTTACAGTTTTATAACCTGTGATCTCCGAATGTTTCTTAGGTGGCGCGGAATTCACGTGGATGCAAAGGAAGAGGTCGCCATTGCTTTCATTTGCCAGGTTGGCCCGGGCGTGCAGGGCGGGATAGATATCGGTCTTGCGGGTATAAACGAGCTTGATCTCCGGGAGTTCTTTTTCGATTAGGGCACCTACCTTCAGCGACACATCCAGGCAGATGTCTTTTTCCACGGAGTAGGCACCGCGGGCGCCGGGATCAGAACCCCCGTGGCCAGGGTCGATCACTATGGTCTTAAGGATTTTTTGCTGTTTCCCTTCCGGTGAATCCTTATCCAGGAAACCGGATATGGTCAGGCCAAAGGCAGCCAGCAAAAACAGTAACAGGGTCCGTGCGATCATTTTCTTCAGTTTTTCGGTTAAGGGAATCTTCACATTTGTTTAAGGCTCCGCATAACACACGAGTGGATAAAGATTTACATTTGCTTTTACCTCATGAAGCAGCCCTACAAATTTAGCTCAAAAATTTTTTTAAAAGGGGTACTTGCTCTCGTTATTATTTGCGCACAGACGTGGAAAACAACCGCCAGCGGGGTTCAAAAACCGGAAATTCGCAGGCCTTTAACAACTCAGGACACCACGAAGCCCCGCAACTCCCCGGATACCAGCCGTCTTCCCACGATCATCACTTCCGACACAACGCGCCTACCCGGCACAGATACAACGTTCACAACCCCCCGAATTGATACGTTCCGGCTAAAACTTTCCAGCGATACTTTGGATGCACCTCTAAAATATTCGGCCATCGACTCCGTGGTAGTGCTCATCAAAGACCAGAAGATCCTGATGTATGGTCAAACCAGGACTGAGTACAAAGACATTACGCTCACCGCCCCGGAAGTGGAGGTGGACCAGAAAACCCAGACCGTTACGGCCGTGAACCGCGTTGACAGCCTGGGGCTTGCCATCGAGAATCCCACTTTCAAGGATGGCTCCAACCAGTTCACCAGTGATACGATCCGGTATAATTTCAAAACAGGGGTAGGCCTGACCAAGAACACCTATACCCAACAGGATGAGATGTTCGTATTTGGCAAGGTGGCCAAGAAAGTGAACGAGAACACCACTTTCATCAAAGGAGCCCGGTTTACCACCTGCAATCTCGATGATCCTCATTTCGCCTTTGTCACCAATAAAATGAAAGTGATCACGCAGAAAGTGGCTGTTTCCGGGCCTACACACCCTGAGTTCGAAGGCGTACCTGTTCCGATCTATCTTCCCTTTGGAATCTATCCCCTGAAGAGGGGCCAGCATTCCGGACTGCTTCCTCCCCAGTTCGCCACCAATGAACAATTTGGACTCGGACTCGAGGGTTTGGGCTACTATAAAGTACTGAGCCAGTACTGGGATGCGCGGGTTTACGGAAATATTTATTCATACGGAGGATGGACAGCCAATCTCAACCCGACCTACAGGAAGAGATATCGATATAGTGGCTCCATCAATTTCAGTGTGCAGAACACACATATCAATTTCAAGGGAGACCCCGATTATATCAAGAACAAGAGTTATTTCCTTACCTGGAGTCACGCGGTTGACAGCCGGGCCCGACCGGGCACTTCATTTTCTGCGAGCGTGAATGCCGGCTCCACCAAATTCCATCAGTATATTCCGAATGGAAATATGCTGAACTTCCAGAACCAGTTCGGATCGTCGATCACCTATTCAAAAACCTGGGCGAACAAACCTTATAATCTCACCCTGGCCGCTAACCACAACCAGAATAATTTCACCCGGCTCATCAACGTAAACCTTCCCGATGCCAGCTTTACGCTCACATCCATCTACCCGTTCCAGCGTAAAAACCAGGTGGGTACGCAACGCTGGTACGAAAAGATCGGGGTGGGGTACAATGGGAACTTCAGGAACCAATTTTCGTTTTACGACACCGCCTTTTCATTCCGGCAGCTGATCGATACACTGCAATGGGGCGCCCAGCATAATTTTCCCCTCGTAATGTCGTTGCCTCCCATATTGGGCGGAGCCGTGATGATACAGCCGAACATTTCCTATTCGCAAATGTGGATCCAGCGGAAAACAAGGAATCAATGGAACCCTGCCACCCAGAAGATCGATACCATCACGAAGGACGGGCTCTTCATTGACCAGAATCTAAGCTTTGGCCTCAGTTTCAATACGGCGGTTTATGGAACCTACCAGTTCCGAAACTCCAGGCTCATCGCCATCCGGCACGTGATCCGCCCCTCCATCAGCTTTAATTACAGGCCCGACCTTTCAAAGCAGAATTATTATACAGATACCGTCATCGCGGGGCAGGCACCATTCAGGCAGTCGCTGTTTGCGGGTGCTCTTTTCCCGGGGTTCTCAGAGGGAAGGACCGGGGGACTTGGATTTTCCATAGACAATTTCCTGGAGATGAAATGGCGGTCCAAGAAAGACACCGGGGATGCCGCGATTAAGAAGATCCGTCTGATTGACGGGTATGGATTCAATACCAGCTATAATTTCCTGCGGGATTCGATGAAGCTTGATATGATCAATCTCTATCTCCGCACCAATCTTTTTGAAAAGATAAACATCACGGCCAATACGATCCTGAACCCTTATAAAACGGACAGGTTTGGAAGGAATATAGACGAATTCGCCTGGGAAGGGGAAGGCTTTAGCCTGGGCCGGCTGAGTTATGGATCTGTGGCCATCAGCACCAGCCTCCGAAGCAAACCCAAAGATGAGGCGAAAGAAGCGGAGAGAAGGAAGCAGGTGGAACAAAATCTCCGGGACCCGGCGCTCATTGCCGATCAGCGGCGGCTAATGGAATATATGCAATCGAATCCCTCGGAGTTCGTGGATTTCAATATTCCCTGGCAGGTGAGCCTGGGATATTCCCTGTCGTTCGCCACCCGGCTGAAGTCTGACCTTTCAGGATTTGAAAAAGAATTCAGCTCCAACCTGAATTTCAATGGCAGTTTCAGCCTGACCCCCAAATGGAACTTCAGTGCAAACGGGTATTATGATTTTGACACCAAGCAAATGCAGTCGCTTTCTATGTCGATCAACCGCGATATGCATTGCTGGCAGATGAGCATCAGCGTCACGCCAGTGGGGTTGTACCGGTGGTTCGCCTTTACCATCAGCCCGAAGGCATCCATTCTCCAGGACCTGAAGATCAACCGGACGCGGTCATTTACGGATTTCTTTTAACGCGTTTCCCATAGATCTCACAGATACGTACCTTAATTTCGAAGAATGGCTTTGGCCTACGAATTTCGGCCTGTTCATCTGTGAAATCTGTGTGTATTCAATCTGTGAGATCTGTGGGAAACGCTTTTTATTTTTTAACTAGCCGTATAGTATGCTTTCATAATGTGGAATACCTCATTTTTCAATTCCTCCGCCGTCTTCCCTTCAGGACTCACTGCCGGCAAAAAATGCATCTCCACCCGGTGCGGCCAGAAATAAAACACCCTCCTCGGGAAAACGACCTTTGTATAAAACATCAGCGTGGGGATCACAGATTTTCCGGTTTCCACCGCCAGCCGGAAAGCCCCATTATGAAAAGGCTGTAACGGTTCCTTCGTTTTGTTCCTTGTGCCTTCCGGGTAAATGCACATATGCAATCCCATCTGGAGCACCCGCTTCATTTCAAGAAAGCTGTTCTTCCTGCTATCCTCGCTTTTGCGGTCAACCAGCACGCTGCCTCTTTTATAAATGATGCCGAACAGGGGGATCTTCGTGAATTCTTTCTTGGCGATGGTCTTGTTGGTACCAGGGATTCCCGGTGAGGAAAGGGGTACGTCCATAAACGTATTGTGGTTGCAAACCACCACGTAATTTTCTCCTTTTTTAAAATTCTCTTTCCCCTTAAAGATCCGCCGCACACCGGTCAGTACAAAGAATGCCTTCATCCAGATCCGGGAAAGCGAGATGAAATAGATCGTGCGTTTCGGCTCAGCCCATAACCCTGTCAGGAGAAAAGGAATATAGATGATCAGCATCGTGACGATGAAAACGATCATCGCCCAAAGGGCAAATATTCTTGCGAGTATGTCTTTAATGTACTTCAAACTACAAATTTAATCTCTGCGGCCCTCTGTGATAGCTCTGTGGTACTCTGTGTCCCTGTATTTTTTTGCTAGCAGAGGGCCACAGAGGTACACAGAGAACCACGGAGAATCCATTAAAGAGACCAATCGATCGGATCCAGGCCGTGTTTCATCAAATAATGGTTTGCTTTTGAAAAATGTTTACACCCGAAAAATCCTGCATGGGCTGAAAGGGGAGAAGGATGAACACTTCTCAAAATAAGATGTTTCGATTCATCTATCAATGTTCTTTTCTCCTGCGCGAATTTCCCCCAGAGCATAAATACCACGTGTTCTTTTTTCTCCGAGATGAGTTTGATCACCGCATCGGTAAAATTCGCCCAGCCGATGCGTGCGTGGCTCATCGGTTCACCGGCCCTCACGGTGAGCGAAGCATTCAACAGGAAAACACCCTGTTCCGCCCAATGCGTGAGATCGCCGTGGGCAGGTATGCTGATGCCGATATCGTCCTGTAATTCCTTAAAAATATTCACCAGCGAAGGGGGCGGTGGTGTTCCTCTTTGCACGGAAAAGCATAGCCCGTGCGCCTGCCGGGGGCCGTGATAAGGATCCTGGCCCAGGATCACCACTTTTACGTTTTCAAAGGGAGTTGTGTTGAAGGCATTGAAAATGTTCGAACCGGCGGGATAGATGATCTTTCCCTGTGATTTTTCTGTTTTGATATGATGGGGGATATCTGTGAAATAGGGGGCATTGAATTCTTTCTGCAGGAGCTTTTTCCAGGAAGGGTGGATCTTGACGTCCATAGGGCAAAACTAATGAGATAAGGGATAGGTTTTGTTTCCCTCAGATTTCACAGATGAAAAACACACATACCTCACAGATATGGAACCCGACCTCTGAAGTTCCTGGCATTTTACGAAAGTCGAGAGGCCGGTCTGTGAAATCTGTGGGAATATCTGTGAGACCTGTGGGAAACAAAAAACTCCCTCAAAGGGGAGTAAGTGATCCGGACTGGATTCAAACCAGTGACCTACTGCTTAGAAGGCAGTTGCTCTATTCAGCTGAGCTACCGGACCGAAAAAAGAGGCGCCAAAGATAAGATACAAAGGGGAATTTCAGGTCAATGTTTTGCTTACTTTACGGCTTCGATGAATGTTCATTCAGCCGGAAAATATTTCCCTTT
>CAMLEM010000067.1 GCA_946479005.1 uncultured Chitinophagaceae bacterium
AAGCCAGCGGAGTCGAAGCCAGCGGAGTCGAAGCCAGCGGAGTCGAAGCCAGCGGCCTGTACATCCACCATTCGCAGCTGGAGGGAGGTGTTTCCATTCCAATGATTCTCTTCGATCTTAAAAACGATGTCCAGGGGCTGTTTCGAGGCCAGGAGAGGATATTTATCGGCCATAAAAAATCCAATGCCACTCATTACGGTATTATCCTGCTTCAACGAGAACCGGAGATGTTCTTCCTTGAGGATCTTGCTCCACCCATTATCCACCACGTTCCGGCAGATGAATAAAGGTTTGAGATTTCCCGGGCCACAGGGTTCGAACTGTTTGAGGATGTTATTGAATTTAGGGGTGATATCACTCAGCCGGATCTCGGCATCGATCTTTATTTCCGGGATGAGCAGCTCGGGGGGGATGGTCCTGGAAACGATCTCTTCGAATTTTTCCCGGAATGCATCTACCTGCGAGATCTCCATTGTCATACCCGCGGCGGCATAATGGCCGCCATAACCCAGGAGATGGTCCCGGCAGGCGTGGATGGCCTCATACAGGTTGAATCCCGGAACGCTGCGGGCACTGCCGGCCACGTAATCGCCCGATTGAGTAAGAACCACGGTGGGCCGGTGATAGTGTTCGATCAGCCGGGATGCCACGATACCTACAACTCCCTTATGCCAGGAAGGTTTGAAAACCACGGTTGACCTGCGCGAGATCCAGGCTTCATTGGCGTTGATGAGTTCAAGCGCTTCCTCTGTGATGCTGCTGTCGGCCTGCTTGCGTTCGGAATTATCCACGTGGAGCATTTCAGCGTAACGCAGCGACTCCTCATAAGTGTCGGCAATGAACATCAGGACGGCTTTGCGCGCGTCGTCCATTCGCCCCGCCGCATTGACCCGCGGCGCGATCATAAAAACGAGATTGTGAATGAGAAGGGTTTCCGTAAGCCCGCTCAGCCGGGCCAGTGCCTTAATGCCGTTATTGGGCTTCTCATTGGCCTTTTTCAACCCGTGGAAGGCAATGATCCTGTTCTCCCCGGTGATGGGTACGATATCGGCCGCAACCGCTGTCGCCACCAGGTCAAGATCTTCGAAGGGGATGGAAGGATCCAGCTGCATTTTTTCCGCCAGGGCGCAGATGAGCTTGAAGCCCACGCCGCAGCCGCAGAGTTCCTTGTAGGGGTATTCACAGTCCGCCTGTTTGGCATTGAGAATGGCCACGGCGGCGGGGACCTCTGCATCCGGTAAGTGGTGATCGCAGATCACGAAATCGATGCCGAGGGTGGAAGCATAACGTACAAGATCAACCGATTTAATACCGCAATCCAGGGAGATGATGAGCGAATATCCCCCGCTGTGCGCAAAATCGATCCCGGCTTTGCTGACACCATATCCTTCCCGGTACCGGTGTGGGATGTAGAACTCAAGCTCTTTGTGAAATTTCGCCAGGAAACGTTAAACGACGGCCACCGCCGTGGTTCCGTCCACGTCATAGTCGCCGAAGACCAGGATCTTTTCACGGTTATTGATCGCCGTTAGTACCCGGTCGGTGGCTTTGTCCATATCCTTCATCAGCCAGGGGCTGTGAAGCCGGGAGAGGTCAGGCCGGAAGAACTGGCGGGCCTGTTCAAAATCCTCAATACCCCGCTGCACCAGCAGGTCGCAGATCGTGGGGTGAATGTTCAATGCCTGGCGAAGGGCTTCGGTTTTTTCCGCCGGCGCGCTGGTTATCGTCCATCTTCTATTCATAAGGAAATATTTTTTAGTATTTCCTATCAGTAACGAACAGCACAAGATCCTCCAGCCCCTGCCGCGCCTGGCTTTCGGGGAACTGGTGAAGTATGGTCAGGGCTTCCTGTTTGTAAGCATTCATTTTTTCCTTGGCATAATCGATACCTCCGAGTGCTTCCACCCGGGATATCGCCCATTTCACTTTTTCCTTGTCACGATTGTTATTTTTTACGATATAAATGATCTTTCTCCTGGTTTCCTTGTCGGCCTGGTTCAGGGCATAGATCAGGGGAAGGGTCAGTTTTTTTTCCTTGATATCGTTGCCGGTGGGCTTGCCCACGTTTTCACTGGCATAATCGAAGAGGTCATCCTTGATCTGGAAGGCCATCCCCGTTTTTTCGCCAAAGAGCCTCATTTTTTCAGCCACATCTTCGCTCTGGCTGGTGGTCCAGGAACCCGCCGCGCAGGCGGCGGCGAGAAGGGAAGCGGTCTTGTTCCGGATGATCTCATAGTACACGTCTTCCTTCAGGTTCAGGCTTCTTGCTTTTTCCAGCTGGAGCAGTTCCCCTTCACTCATTTTCCGCACCGCATCGGAGAGAAATCGAAGCACATCGTGATCACTATTGTCGAGTGAGAGTAAGAGCCCTTTAGCCAGTAAGTAATCACCAATCAATACGTTAGCTTTCGCTTTCCAAAGCGCGTAAGGGGAAAAGAACCCCCTTCTTTCCATCGAATCGTCCACTACGTCATCGTGAACCAGGGTGGCAGTATGTAAGAGTTCTACGAGTGAGGCTGCCCGGTAGGAGGGCTCATTGATCTCCCCGTGAAGCCGGGCAGAAAGCAGCACGAACATCGGCCGGAGCTGCTTTCCCTTGCGTTTTACGATATACCTCATGATCCTGTCCAGCAGTGGAGCCTGGCTTCTCACCGCGTCTTTAAACCGCAACTGGAAGGTTTCAAGCTCATTTTGGATCAGATGGGTGGGTAATTTCATCCTTAATCTGGGCAATTTACGACACTAAAAAATAACCCTGGAAGCAGGCAGCAAATTAGGTTCTAAACCTGACTAAGTGGTTGAGAAATAAAGGGGAACTAGAAGTAAATAATTATCATAAAAATTTGGTAAATAGTCCTCAATTTCTATTTTTGCGTATTATTAGGACATTGTTATTCAAATCTTAATCCTTAGTTATGGCAAGCAAAAAGTATTTATTACTGGCAGGTGTTCTTTGCCTGTTAGCGTCTTCTGGCTTTTCACAGATCGGGGCCAGTTACGACGTTAAAGATTCATCCGTTATCCCTGACAAAAGAAAATCTCAGCACACTGAGTTCCTGAATGGTAGTTATAATTTCCCCGCGAAGCCGCGTAACCAGTGGGAGATCGGCCTGAAGGTCGGTTCTTTCAAAGTGGGTGGCGATATGCCAACTCGTTTGTCTCCCGGCTTCGGTTTGCACGTAAGAAAAGCATTCGGGTACATTTTCTCGATGCGCCTGGAGTATATGTACGGGATCGGTAAAGGACAGCATTTCCGCACTTCTGCCAATTTCGCCAAGAATGATGCTTGGGTAGAAAACCTGCCCGCCAGCGAGAGGTACTCTGCACCTATGCAAATAACTGATGTGAATGGACATCGCGTAATGGTTTCTTCTCGCGATGGAAATTCTGTTACTCAGACGCCCACAGAATTGATCTTCTACAACTACAAAACAAATGTCCAGGACCTCTCCCTCCAGGGTGTGGTTACACTGAACAATATCCGTTTCCATAAAGCGAAAACAGGATTCAATTTTTACGCTTTGGCGGGTGTAGGTGGAACGATCTACGACACGAAAGTGAATGCACTGGACGAGAATAACCAGAAGTATGATTTCTCCGGTATTCCCAATGCCCCTTATAAGGAACGCAGGGAAACACTGGATGCCCTGAAAGACCTGATGGATGATTCATATGAAACTCCCGCAGAAAACCAGGGTGACCGTCGTCCGAAACTTTTCGGTGATACATTCAAGTTCTCCGGAACGATCGGTGCCGGGGTTGCTTTCAAACTCAGCAACCGTATCAATATCGCGCTGGAAGATCGCCAGACCCTTGTTGCTGATGACCTTCTCGATGGTCAGCAGTGGCAGGAGCACGCCGAAGGTGACGCGGTTCAGACCCGTGACTTCGACTCATACAACTTCTTAAGCCTTGGCCTGAACATCAACCTGGGTGCTAAATCCGTTGAGCCTCTCTGGTGGTTAAACCCCCTGGATTACGCTTACAGCGAGATCCGCAATCCCCGCCTGATGCGTCTTCCTAAGCCGGTACTTCCTGACAGCGATGGCGATGGTATCACAGACCAGTTCGATCAGGAACAAACTCCTGCAGGATGCCCTGTTGACAGCCACGGTGTGTCAAAAGATACAGACGGTGACGGTGTTCCCGATTGTAAGGATAAAGAACTCATCACACCCACTTATTGCCAGCCTGTTGATGCAGATGGCGTGGGTAAGTGTCCCTGCCCCGAAGGTTGTGTAGGTACAACACCTGTTGCTGATTGCAGCCAGAAACTCGGAGCGCTGCCCAGCATTTCATTCTCTCCGAATTCTGCCCGCCTCAGCAACGATGCACAGGCTGTACTGGCCTCTGTAGCTGCGAGAATGCGTAATAATCCTGAGTGTAAGGTTGTGGTGATCGGATACTGCTCTTCCAACAAGCGCGAGCAGCAGCTTAGCTGGGATCACGTGAACGCGGTGATCAACCATATGGTTGACAAAGAAGGTATCAACGCCGACCGCTTTATCTTCAACTATATGCAGGAGGGTGGTGACTGTAACACAGTTGACCTCCGTGCTGCCAACGAAGGTGAAGACGGACCCAACACGGTTGAGCCTCCTCACCCGAACCTGAGGAAAAACAGGTAAGAAATACTTTTTGTAAAATAGGACCGTCCCGACCTGCTGGTCGGGACGGTTTTTTTATCCAAAGCCCTGGTACCCAAACCTTAGTAAAAGCTTAACGGTCTAATTTTGGGGAGCGCCCTTTTTTGGTTAAGTTTTGCCTGTATTGAATTAACTTTGCCCACCTTTATGAAATTTATCGGTATCCTCATAGCAGCCATATTATTAAGCAGTTGCGGGAAGAACAGTTTGACCAAGATCCTGAAAAACCAGGATCCTGCCTACAAGCTCAGGATCGCGGAACAGTATTTTGCCAAAGGGAAATATTCCAAAGCCCAGTTGTTGTACGAGGATGTATTGCCTTACTTCAAGACAGGGAAGGAATTCGAGGATATTTATTATAAATACGCCTATACGGCTTATTATATGAAGGATTACCTCAACGCGGAGAACCTGTTTAAAAGCTTCCTCGAAGTTTTCCCGAACAGTCCCAGGTCGGAAGAGGTGGATTATATGAGGGCCTATTCGTTTTATAAGCAATCGCCGAAGCCGGAACTCGACCAGACCAATACGATCAAGGCGATGGGAATGATGCAGACCTTCATCAATACGCATCCCGGTTCCCCGAGGAACAAGGAAGCGGCGGAGATCATTGATATTTCGAGAGCGAAACTGGAGACCAAGGATTACCAGAGCGCCAAACTTTACTACGATATGGGACAGTATCGCGCGGCAGGTGTAGCATTCACCACACTGCTGAATTCCTATCCCGAATCGCAAAGAGCCGATGAGTATAAACTGATGGTGATCCGTTCCTATTTCCGCTTCGCGGAGATGAGCATTGAAGAGAAAAAGATCGAGCGTTTTGAGCAGGTGATCACGGAAGTGAACGAATTCAACGACCGGTTCCCGGAAAGCAAATTGAAGAAGGAAGTGGATGAATTTTTAGAATTATCGCAAACACAAATAAAAATCTTAAGCACCAATGAGCAAGTTAAGACGTCAGCTTAGCGCAGGCATTACAAACAACGTGGAAACCCGCAATCTCGATGAGATCAAGGGTAAAACAGGTAACCTGTATGAATCCATCTCCATCATAGGCAGGAGGGCTAACCAGATCAATATATCTCTTAAGGAGGAGCTGCATAACAAGCTCGAAGAGTTCGCCAGCCATACCGATAGCCTGGAGGAAATCCACGAGAACAAGGAGCAGATCGAGATCTCCAGGGCCTATGAGAGAATGCCGAACCCGGCATTGCTCGCAACCCAGGAATTCATGGAAGACAAGATCTATTTCCGTAAAAGCGAGGACGAGCTGTTCAGTTGAGAGATCATTGAGACTGAATTCAAGCGATGGCCAACCGTCGCTTTTTTCGTTTATGGGAGATCCTCTCCGGCTATGTGTTCTTGTATCTAAATGGTATTTTTGATAAGGAATGTTCCAGGGAAAAAAAATATTGCTCGGCATTACAGGCAGCATCGCTGCTTATAAATCCATTTATCTTCTTCGCCTGCTGGTAAAAGCCGGGGCCGAAGTGAAGGTGGTGATGACTCCTTCATCAGCGGATTTTGTTCCCCGCCTTACGCTTTCCACGCTGAGCCGGAACCCCGTGATGTCAGACCTTTTTGATGAACAATCCTGGGCCAATCACGTGGAGTTGGGCCGTTGGGCCGATCTAATGATCATTGCCCCGCTCAGTTGCAATACGCTTGCTAAAATGGCCAATGGCCAATGTGATAACCTGCTGCTGGCGGTATGGCTTTCTGCGACCTGCCCGGTGATCGTAGCGCCCGCTATGGATGAGGATATGTGGAAACACCCCGCCACTAAAGAGAATATTTTGAAGATAGAGCGGTATGGTAACCTGGTAATACCCGCCGAAACCGGCGAACTGGCCAGCGGGCTTTACGGCGAGGGCAGGATGGCCGAACCCGAGCAGATCATCGCGTTCGTTTCTTCGCATTTTTTTTTGAGCCAGCCCCTTAAGGGTAAAAAAGCGCTTGTAACCGCAGGACCCACTTACGAGCCCATTGACCCTGTTCGCTTCATCGGCAACCAGTCGTCGGGGAAAATGGGGATCGCCATTGCCAAAGAACTTCACGAGAGGGGCGCAGATGTGACCCTGGTCCTGGGCCCTTCCCAGCTGGCCATTCAGCCGAATGGCATTTCCCTGGAAAGGGTGGTGACGGCTGAAGAAATGTTCGTGGCCTGTGAAAAGCATTTCGGGGAATCAGATATCACGATAATGGCAGCTGCGGTGGCCGACTACTCCCCCAAAGAGGCGGCGCCTGAGAAAATAAAAAAGAAGGAAGCAACCTTGCAGCTGGAGTTGCAGAAGACAAAGGATATTTTAAAAACGATGGGGGAGAGAAAGCGGAAAGACCAGGTGTTGGTGGGATTTGCCCTGGAAACGAACAATGAGCTTGAAAATTCAAGACAGAAACTGAAGAATAAGAATGCGGATCTCATCGTTCTTAACTCGCTGGCGGAGACAGGAGCAGGTTTTGGTTACGATACTAATAAGGTGACCATCCTCGAGAAGACCGGTGGACAGTTTGAATTTCCGCTGAAAACCAAAAAGGATGTAGCAAAGGATATTGTGGATACCATAATCAGGTTGTACTATGCGAAGTAAATTTTTCTCACTGCTGTTTGTTTTCATCCTCGCTGCCGGTCCGGGGAGAAGCCAGGAATTACAGGCCCGTTTTTCGGTGATCGCCAGCAAGGTGAGCACGACGATCGATAAAAAGATCTTCCAGACGCTACAGACGGCATTGACCAATTTCATCAATAACCGCCGCTGGACGAATGACCAGTTTCAGCCGACGGAGAAGATACAATGCAATTTCCTGCTCACGATAGAGCAGGACCTGGGCAACAATGTATATAAAGGCAAGCTTACCGTGCAGGCTGCCCGCCCGGTGTACAATACCAGTTATGATTCACCGATCATCAATTTCCTCGATGACAATGTGACTTTCCGTTACGTGGAGTTCCAGCCCATCGAATTCAACGAGAACCGGGTGCAGGGTAATGACCCCCTGGTGGCGAACCTGACAGCTGTCCTTGCCTATTATGTGAACCTGATCATAGGCTTCGATTACGGTTCTTTCGCCCTGCGCGGAGGGGATGCTTATTTCCAAAAAGCCTGGAATATCGTAAACAACGCGCCGGATGCCCGGGATATCGGGGGCTGGAAGTCCTTCGACGGGCTCAGGAACAGGTACTGGCTGGCTGAGAACCTGAA
>CAMLEM010000068.1 GCA_946479005.1 uncultured Chitinophagaceae bacterium
AAAAATTAAATCAATAAAAGTAATATTCAGAGGTGCAAGTTGGAAAATTCCTGTTGCATATACCATAGGGAAACTACTTGATTTGGTAAATACGGAAAGTACCGTTACCCAAAGGGGTAATCGCAGTTTTACCCGCCCGGAATGGAAAATCTACGAGCCGTTGCGTAAATACCGAAGTTTGAAGAACGGGCAGTTATCCTCTTGTTAACATATCACTGTGGATATAGTTTTGTCCACGAAAGTTGATTGAAGGACCGAAACGCACTCCTTCACATCCAATGTCCAAATACCGTCCAGAAAATAATTTCCAATCCTATTGAAAGACCGGGCGAATCTCTCCGACAATCAACTTTCTCTTTTTTTTAAACCAAACGAACCCGTTTTTAAGATACAATAGAACCTTGAGCCACTCGGTCCCTTCCTTCCCGAGCTGAAAATGAAGGATAAAATTTTTCTCTTTCATAACAGTAACGTTTACAGCCCCGGTCCTCATAACGCCGGGGTTTGTGTTTTAACAGCCAACAGCTGTTTCCAGCTTATCAATTTGCAGGCATACCGACAGATACCTTCCTTTTGTTAAATTCCTCCAGGCTTTGTAAGGTCTTCAACGAAACCGCCAGCCAGCTTCCTCCAATCACATAACCTGCCAATACATCGCTGGTATAATGCACGCGGAGGTAAATGCGACTGAAACCGATCAACTTGACCAGGACCAGGAGCGAAGCAATGGAACCGATCTTTAAAAACGGGCCTTGTACCCTGGCATTGATAATATAGATCAATAAACCGTAGAATGTGATGCTCATCAACGCGTGGCCGGAAGGAAAGCTCTTGCCCCGAACGGCATACAACAATGGGTCTGCCGGCCGGTTTCGCTGGAAAAGGTATTTCAACAAAAACATCATTCCCAGGCTGCTGAGCGCGATTGATACCACGCGGATGCTGAACCAGGTATGTTTCCTCACGAAAAGAAAATAAAAGATCACCGAAAGATTTGCCGGCACAAGAAATTTGTGGTTTCCCAGGAAGGTTACCTTCTCCATAAACCGGGTCAGCCGGGGATGATCATATTTCGAAAGATTTTTGAAAACCGCGAGGTCCCAGGGCTTGTACCGGCGCCATTTTTTACGGGTGGCAAAAAAGAAGGCCGCGACTACCGATGTGAATAACAATAAGGTACCCATCATTTCTGCCGAAACAAGGCCCGCTCCTTTCCAGAATCGCTTTTCCCGGCTTTCCATATTTGCTCTTCCTGCAAAGACTGTGCGGAAAGCCGTTACATAAAATCTTTAGTACCTTAATACCACAAACCAAAATCATTCAAGATGAGAACTTCAACCGCTTCGATCATCATCGGCGTCCTATTTCTCATAGTAGGATTGCTTGGTTTCATTCCCAACCCCATTGTGGGTACTACAGAAAATGTGATCTTCCACGCCGATTCCCTCCACAGCATCATCCATATTGCCAGCGGCGCCCTGTTCATCCTGGTTGGCCTCGCCCTCCCGGCTTCCGCACCCGGGTTTATGATGCTGTTCGGGATCGTTTATCTTTTCCTGGGCGTATTGGGATTGATCAATATCGGCACCTCGGGAGAAGGGACACTTCTGGGATTCCTGCACGTGAATGGAGCAGATAATATCCTCCACGTGGCATTGGGCATTGTGATATTCCTTGCGGCAACTGTCCGCCCCCGGGCAACTGCATAAACTTTTTACCCATTGGAAGAATTAAAAGCATCCCGACTTTTTCTCCGCGCCCTGCGGGATGAAGACGCGGAGCAGATTCGCAACCTTCGAACGCACCCCGAAGTAAATAAATACATCGGGAGGCCAAACGAGTTTTCGCTGCCGGAAAGTGCTGCCTTTATCAGGAAGATCCGTCAGGCCAATGCCGAGCAAAGGTCTTTCTACTGGGCGATCTGTCCCGATGGGTTTGACCAATTGGCGGGCACGATCTGTGTCTGGAATTTCAGTGAAGACAAGAAAGAGGCCGAGATCGGGTTTGAAATTCTCCCCGACTGGCAGGGAAAAGGACTGGTGAGTGAAGCCGTCAGGGAAGTGATCGAATTTTGCTTTACAAAAAGCAGCCTCGAAATCCTCTGGGGCGTGACGAGCCCTGAAAACCTGGCATCCATAAGGGTGCTGGAAAAGCACGGCTTTGTATTTGACCCGGAAAAGAAGGAGGATGATCTCAGGTTTTACAGACTGGAAAAAAGAAATTGATCCCCCTGGTTCTCCTGCACCGAGAACGCCGTGTTGCTTATTTTTGCCGGATGAAAAAAATCCTGCTTCTCGTTTCGGTCTTTTCATCTGCTTTTGCGTTTTCCCAGGATAAACCCCGCGCA
Source organism: uncultured Chitinophagaceae bacterium (assembly GCA_946479005.1). The sequence goes on from CAMLEM010000068.1 coordinate 2,348, forward strand.
AGGGATCTTGGCATCCCCTTCGACGGAACTCCCGGAACTTTAAACTCCATTACCGATGTGCCGGGACTGCTCGTTGGGTATAAAACACTGGTCAGTGGCAGCGGTACCCTGAAACCGGGATCCGGACCGGTTCGTACAGGCGTTACCGTTATACTACCTAAAGGGAAAACCCCCGAATCCTACCCGGCCGCCTGGTTCTCCCTCAATGGCGATGGTGAAATGACCGGCCTCCCCTATATCGAAGATTATGGAATGGGATATGGAGCCATCGGCATCACCAATACGAATAGCGTGGGCGTGGTACGTGATGCCATCGGGGAATGGCAGTTTAAGAGATACTCCACCGGCGAATTCATTGATTTTTCTTTTGGTCTTCCCAATGTGGGCGAAACCTGGGACGGGATGCTGAATGATGTAAATGGTTACCACGTGAAGAAAGAACACGTTTGGGAAGCGCTTGACAGTGCTGCCGGCGGCAGGATCAGGGAAGGAAATGTGGGCGGTGGTACGGGAATGGCCTGTTATGGATTCAAAGGAGGAAGTGGCACAGCTTCCCGGAAATTCAAGATCGATTCAGTAGAATACAATCTCGGTGTTTTTGTGCAGGCGAATTTTGGCGCGCGGCACGAACTCACTATCGCAGGCATAGAAGTGGGAAGGGAAATCGTCGGCTATAAAGACATCACGCATTGGCCCAAGAGAAAGGACGGTTCCATCATCGTGATCGTGGCTACTGACGCGCCTTTGCTCCCAAATCAACTGGAACTCGTGGCTAAAAGGATCACTATGGGAATCGCGCGAACCGGGACGATCTCGCACAATGGCTCGGGAGATATTTTCCTGGCACTGAGCACAGCCACGCCTCAATACGATGAAAGAGGAACAACGGAAACCTGGAAAGTGATCCCCAAATGGAGGATCGACCCGGTTTATAAAGCAACCGTGGAGGCTACAGAAGAGGCCATCATCAACGCCCTGATCGCTGCGGAGGATATGGAAGGGATCAATGGGAATAAATTTTTCGCCCTGCCGCAGGACCAGTTAAAAGCGATATTGAAGAAATACAACAGGCTCGTAAAACAAACTCAGTAATCAAACTCTCTTCTCGCCATATTCCAGCGAAAACCGAAATGGATGATGGTTGAGCTTTTTGAAACGATCGGTGCGGTCTCGGTTTCCTCTTTTCTCGCTACCGCCTGCAGGTCGAGGAACATATTCTCCCTCAGCTCGTAGGAAAGCAGGAAGGAAGCGTAATTCACTCCGGTCTTCCATCCGGATCCAATGGAATACCCATAGTCTCCTGTCCGGGTGACATTGGGCAGAAAAATATTACTTCCGAAATTCCGGCTACTGCTGTCACGTCCCTGGGTGTAGTTGATGAGTTTTGCTTCGACATACCACTTCGGAGCCGGCTGGTACCTCGCGATCCCGATCCATTCGGAAAAATTGGCGCCGAGAGGATGCGCCAGCGGCTGGTTATAGTGGGTGTAATTAGCTACGGAATCACGATGGGAATATGTAAAAGGACGCACCCGGTTGTGTTCCACCTGCAGGTCGAGATTACTGATACCAAAAGCATTGATGTATTTCCCCCCAAGTTGTATCCCCCACTTATTGGCCCACCAGCCATCATTGGCCTTGATCTCTGATAAAAGAAATTCATCGAGTGTAAGCTGGCCGTACAATTGAAACTTGCCGGCAATGTTGGCCTTCGCGTCAAGCCCGGCGATGGAGTTATCAAAGCTCCCGTTCTGTTGCTCAATGGATCGGTAGAAGATCACCGGGTTCAGGTAACCAAAATCGAATCGGTCCTTGCGGCCGAAGATCACTGCTTCGAATAATCCAATATTCAGCCATTTGGTCACCGCCACATCGAGGTGATGGATGGCGGCGAATTTCTTCGGCAGGAGGTTATCGCCGCCACGCACAAAGGCGGAATGAAGATCCATAAAAAGGTTCTGGTAATTGATCTTCCAGATCCTCGTATTGAGTTTCAGGAAAAGATTGCTGTTACCCCCGTCTGCAAGCATCAGGCTTCGGTAGCCGTTGCCAATGAAATTACGGTCGTAACCGAATGCAACGTCAATGTATTTCGTTACATTGAAAGTGAAGTAACCGCGGGCGTCGAAATAATCATATCCTGTCCCTTTGAAGTTCTTATAGAAACCCGCACCGGGAACCGCGTCTCTCCGGTTCACCCAGTCCCTGACATACAGGGGATCCTTCTCCTGGTTCTCGGTGAGGTAGGCATTAAAACCAATTTTATTGGCAATGCGGCCACGAAGCGTGAGACCGCGGGAATTAAGGTAAAGGGTCTCTTCATTGTCGCTCTCCTTGCTGATGCGAAACTGGATCACCGGGTTGATGATGAGGTCGAAATCCTTCACGTGCACCTCGTAAAGGTTCGCCGGGGTCTGGTAGAACCTTTTGGCCAGCGGTTTTTTACTTTTTAGGATCATACCCGGCTCGGTCCATTCCACATTATTCATCAAATAGCCCTGGATATTATACCGGTCGGTCTTTGAAAGCTTAAAAGGGTCCGCGCTGATCGTCGCGAGCTCTTTTACCGGCTGTATCATTTTCGCACGGCTAAAGGGTTTGGTCTTCGAAAAATTAAGTGTGGAATCGGTCCTTTTAAGTATCTCAAGTCTTTCGAGGAGAAGATATCCCTTGTCGCCCTGGGGGAGGTAGGTGGTTTGGGAAAAAGCGGCTATTGGACAAAGCAGGAGGATCAGTCTTACCAGGGTTTGTTTAAATTGCATTTTAGGGTTTTTCAATTCTGCAACAAAATATGCAAAAATATCTGATAAAGGGGATCCGTGTTGTCAACGAAGGGAGCATTTCGGTGAAGGATGTTTTGCTCAGCAATGGAAGAATTGAAAAGATCGCGGGGAACATTTCTGCAAAGGCGCGGGAGATCGACGGAGAGGGCAAATATCTTCTTCCCGGCTGTATCGATGACCAGGTGCATTTCCGGGAACCCGGCCTCACCCACAAGGCCAATATTCATACGGAATCGAGGGCTGCCATTGCAGGCGGCGTAACCAGCTTTATGGAAATGCCCAATACGGTGCCACCGGCTTTGACACAGGAATTGCTCGAAGAGAAATACAGGATCGGCGCTGCCACTTCCCTGGCGAATTATTCTTTCTTTATGGGGACCGGGAATGACAATGCGGATGAGGTTTTGCGTACCTGTGAGAAACGAAACAGCGTTTGCGGCATTAAGATCTTTATGGGTTCCAGTACGGGAAATTTGCTGGTGGATGATCCCAACACACTGGACCGTATTTTCCGCGAAAGCGGGATCCTGATCGCCACTCATTGCGAAGATGAGCGCGTCATCAAACAAAATCTTGAAAAACTAAAAAAGGAGAACAGGGAACTCGTGGCCGCTGATCACCCCCTGATCCGGGACGAAGAAGCCTGTTATACCTCCTCACTCTATGCCATCAAACTCGCGCAGCGACATAATACCCGCCTGCACATTTTACATATCTCCACGGCAAAAGAACTGCAGCTTTTTGGAAATATGATGCCGCTGAAAGATAAAAGGATCACGGCAGAGGTATGTGTTCATCACCTGCATTTTACATCGGATGATTATGAAACCCTCGGGAATCGTATCAAGTGCAACCCCGCCATCAAAGCCCCGCATCACCGCGAAGAGCTCTGGAAGGCCTTGCTGGATGACCGCCTGGACGTGATCGCCACCGACCACGCCCCGCATACCCTGGAAGAAAAAGGCGAGATCTACGAAAAAGCACACGCGGGCTTGCCCCTCGTGCAGCATTCACTGCGGTTGATGCTGCATTACCACTCGCAAGGAAAGATCAGCCTCGAGAAGATCGTGGATAAGATGAGCCACGCCGTGGCCGATTGTTTCCAGATCAGGGAAAGAGGTTATGTCCGGGAAGGTTACTATGCAGACCTTGTGATCGTAGACCCCGAACGACCTTCGGAAGTCACCCGCGAAAGCTTGCTTTATAAATGCGGTTGGAGCCCCCTGGAAGGTTTTCGCTTTCCCGCCAGCATCACGCACACTTTTGTCAATGGCAACCTGCTCTACGAAAATGGAAACTGGGATGAAAGCAGCCGGGGTCAGCGCCTGGAATTTCAAAGGGATTGATCAATGAAAATCGACAACCAGTCATTCAACGATATATCGATCTTTCACACGGAGGAGGAGTTTTCCATTTTCCATAAACTGAACTTCACCCGCACCGTGGGAGGAAAGGAATGGCTGCGTAAGTTCTTCAGCGAACCCTATGATGATATCCGGAAGATCAAAGGCACGCAACGGATCATCCGCAACTTTATGGAACAGGTGAACCGCTGGCCTGTGGGGATCACCAATGGAACGATCCTGGTGATGGAGAAATACCTCGACTATGCCCTGGACCCGATCTCGGACAATGCGGCCTCGCTGAACAACGTTTTTTATAAATGGCTGCACGGCGAGGATTATTCAATGGTGAAATACTCGATGCCCCATTTCGCGGATTTTTACAGGGGGTTGAGAGAGATCTCTGAGCTTCTTGAAGGCCTGGACCTTCCTCCCAGCATTTCCCTTTATACTTCGCAGATCACAAAGGCCCTGAAAGAGCCGGCCCTGGAAAAGATCTCGCAAAAAGAACCCGGCGAAAGATTCTCCAGGGGGGAAAATCTTTATTTCGGCCAGCAACTCCGGGGCCGTTATAAAACCGACACACTCGAACTTATTGATGTGTACAGCCGCCTGGATGCCTGGTATTCGATGGCGATGGCGGTAAAGACCTATGATCTCAGCTTCCCCGAATTCATCGAAAGGGAAACGCCCCTGGTGGAGGCGAAAGGGCTGTATCATATCCTCATCCCTCACCCCGTTCCCTATGATCTGCAGATGGACCCGGATCATAATTTCCTTTTCCTTACGGGCGCTAATATGGCCGGTAAAAGCACCCTGATCAAATCCATCGGCTCGGCTGTTTTTCTCGCCCACATCGGGATGGGTGTTCCTGCGGCGAAAATGAGACTGACGCTTTTTGATGGATTGATCAGCAACATCAACGTGATGGATAATATTGCGAAAGGTGAAAGTTATTTCTTCAATGAAGTGCAAAGGATCAAAAACACCATCGAAAAGATCACGGATGGTAAAAAATGGCTGGTACTGATCGATGAGCTTTTCAAGGGAACCAATGTCCAGGATGCGATGAAGTGTTCATTGAGCGTGGTCCGGGGCCTGATCCGCATCCGGCACTCGCTTTTTATTCTTTCCACCCATCTCTACGAGATCGGCGAAGAGCTAAAGCAATTCCCCAATATCTCCTTCCACTATTTCGAAACCATTGTCAGGGACGACCAGCTGGAATTCACTTATCAATTGAAGGAAGGCATCAGTAATGACAGGATCGGATATGTGATTTTGAAAAGGGAGAAAGTGGTTGATATGCTGAACAGGCTTTGATCTTTCCCTCACAGATATGAAATCTTTCACATATCTTTAGTACCC
>CAMLEM010000069.1 GCA_946479005.1 uncultured Chitinophagaceae bacterium
GGTTGCTTTTACGGAGTAAAAGAGTTTCATAAAGGTCTGTTTTAATAATAATGAATGATTGATAAATCCGTCCGTATATGATTTAACAAATCATATACCTGATTTTATAAACACAAAAAAAGTGTTACGGTAACAGCGATGAGAAAGATGTGGAATAAAGTTCCCTAAAGAGTAATGTGATATTTTTTATGCAAGACGCATACATCATAATATATGAGAGAAAATTATTTTGTGTGGAATAGCGTGATGGTATCGGGTCCGTTATTTTTTTTATACACCGGCGTTTCGCCATAAAAAAGCCGCTCCCGGGGGAGCGGCCAGAATAAATTGGGGAATTAAAGTATTATTCTCCGACCACTTCGAAATCCACTTCGGTCGACTGACCGTTGCCAAACTCAATCGTGGCCTTGTAGGTGCCGAGTTCCTTTACGTCTTCCGGCATCGTGATCTTGCGGCGATCGATCTCGTAACCTTTTTGTTCGCGGATCGCACGGCTAAGCTGTAGAGCTGTAACACTTCCGAAGATCTTGCCGCTGGTACCTGTTTTCGCACCCAGGCGAAGCGGGGATTCTTTCAGGTTTGAGATCACATTGTTGATCTCGGCCAGCATCTTCTCTTCTTTCTTTTTCACCTGCTTCATCCGCTCTTCCAGTTGCTTCCTGTTAGAAGGGCTGCTTTCCACAGCGAGCTGGCGGGGTAAAAGAAAGTTGCGGGCATAACCATTGCGCACCTTTACGATCTCATTGGCGGCTCCGAGGTTATCCACGTCCTGGATCAAAATAACTTCCATTGTTTTTGTTTTCTTCCCAGTGAATTACCGGCTTCACTGTCTTCCGTTTCCCGGGGAAGCGGAATTAGGGAAAGGCCCTTTTTAGATTTTATTTCAGGAGGTCCGTTACGTAAGGTAATAGGGCCATCTGGCGAGCCTTCTTCACAGCATCGGATACCTTGCGCTGGTATTTCAGGCTATTGCCAGAAAGACGACGCGGGAGGAGTTTGCCCTGCTCGTTCAGGAATTTCTTCAGGAACTCTACATCTTTATAATCGATGTAACGGATGCCGTATTTCTTAAAACGGCAGAATTTCTTTACACGCTTATCGCTTTTTATCGCGGTGAGGTATTTGATCTCATTCTTTGCCATAATTAAGCCTCCGTTAATTTTTCAGTTGCTGTTTTTACACCACTTCTCTTTTTCGCATTATACTCGACGGCGTATTTATCGAGCTTTGTGCACAGGTGACGAAGCACGGTCTCATCACGGAGTAACTGGATCTTCAGCTTTTCGTTGAAATCAGAAGCCGCAGTGTACTCGAGAACCCAGTAAAGACCTGTTGTTTTTTTCTGGATCGGGTAAGCGAGAGATTTCAGCCCCCAGGGATTTTCAGCAACGATGCTTCCGCCATTGCTGGTGACGAGACTGGCATATTTCTTTTGTTCAGCCTTGAACTCGTCGTCACTGAGAACCGGGGTGAAGATCACCATCAGTTCGTAATTGTTCATTCTTTTTCTTTTTGTCACGTTCCGATGGAACGGGACGGTTAATAATCCGGTTTTTCCCACTGGACGATCCGCCGGGGGCGGAAAGAATCTGCGGAACACAGATTTGGGGCGGCAAAGATAGCGCAGGTTAGCCAGATTTCCGAAGGGAAGATGCGGATTTCACAGATTTAATCCGGGCGGAGATTTAAGGGGGTATCTTATTGAAAAACAAATTTTTAGCTCACCGATCAAAACCCTTTCGCCACCTCTACCCGTTTCAGGAACACGATATACGTGGGAAAATGATCACTATAGCCGCCCCTGTAGGTGTTTCCATCCCAGGTGCGCATCGGGTAGCCCTTCCATTTGCCATTGTTCTCCACCAGGTACTGGCGGTTGAAAATATGAGGCTGGTAATAGAAAAACCCTTTCTGTTCCTTGTCGAGCCAGGCCTGGGAAATGATGATCTGGTCGAACAAGCCCCAGGCATCCTGGTAGGCCAGCGTTCCGATGCCACGTTTATAGAAATCCATCCAGGGATTGAAAAGATTGCCTTTCCTCACTTCAGATGCATTTCCTTTGGCGTTGAGGATCACAGAAACACTTTCATTCACCGGGTCATCATTCAGGTCGCCCATCACGATCACCTTGGCATTGGGTTCCAGTTTCGCAATGGAATCAATATGATTACGACAAACCTGGGCAGCTGCATTTCTTCCGGGAGCACTTCTTTTTTCTCCGCCACTCCTGCTGGGCCAGTGATTGACATACAGGTGAATGGTTTCTCCGTCAAGTTTTCCCTTCACCCAAAGAATGTCCCTGGTGTAATAAGCATCTTTGGAACCGCCCGGAAGAGGAACATACAGATTATGGCTCGCCTCAACCGTGAAATATTTTGGATTATAAAGAAGTCCCACATCGATCCCACGGGCATCCCTGGAGTCGTAATGCACGATCTTATAACCGCGTTTGGAAATTAACTTGTGAGCCACCAGGTCGTTCAATACAGTGTCATTTTCCACTTCAGCCACCCCCAGAATGGCTGGACCATCTGGACTCATTTCTGAACCGATCTGCGAGATCACCGTCGCGAGTTTTTCCAGCTTATCAAAGTAGATCGCTGAATTGTAGTTGCGGGGTCCGGAGGGTAGAAATTCTTCGTCATTGATCCGGGGATTATCCACCGTATCAAAGAGATTCTCCAGATTGTAAAAACCGATAACGACGGGGCGAAATTCCTTTTTCTGAGCACCAGCCTGGATAAACACCAGGGTCAACAGGCAGAGTATCAAATTTTTGATCATATGATGGTAGGATGGAATGGCGGCAAATGTAATACAAATGCTATGACGAGTATCTCAACACAAAGGAAGCATCATTAAATAATTGTGATGTGTCTATCTTTTTTCTTTTGATAAACGTTGCACCGTTAATTTTGCAAAATTGCCAAATACATAACAATGCTTAAACGACTGAAACTGACTCTGCTGGTACTATGTACAGGCATAGCCGCCATTGCTCAAACGGACACCACCGGAAAAACAGACAGCATTCCTGATGTGATCAGGGATGGATTGATCGACAATCTGCCCATCGTTTCCATCGATGAAAATGACCTGGGTGACGGAGCCACGCAAAGTGTTTCTTCCATTCTGACTGCCGGAAGAGATCCCTTTTATAATGCTGCTTCTTTCAATTTCGGAGCCTTGCGGTTTCGTATCAGGGGGTATGATAATGATCATTTCTCCACTTACCTGAATGGTATCCCGATGGATAACCTCGATAACGGGTTCACCCCCTTCGGTCTTTGGGGCGGGTTGAACGACGTGATGAGAAACCGCGACGCTGTATGGGGTTTGCGCAACAATACTTTCACTTTTGGCGACATCGGGGGGAATACGAACATTGATGCCAGGGCGAGCAAGCAACGGGCACAGACCAGCCTGAGTTATGCCGCTTCAAACAGAAACTATAACAACCGGATCATGGTCACTCATTCCACCGGGATGAGTAAGAACGGCTGGGCATTTTCATTCAGCGGGAGCCGCCGCTGGGCTGAAGAGGGATATGTTCCCGGAACCTATTATGAAGGCTGGGGATATTTTGCAGGGGTGGATAAAAGGATCAATCAAAATCACCTGCTGTCGCTGGTGGTTTTCGGGGCCCCCACGGAGAACGGCCGCCAGGGCGCGGCAGTCCAGGAAATGATAGAGCTGGCCGGTACCAATTTTTATAACCCGAACTGGGGCTATCAAAATGGAAGGAAGAGAAATGCCAGCATCGGGCGCACGCATCAGCCGGTGGGCATCCTCACCCACGAATTCCGGATAAACAATAATACCAACCTCACCACGGCGATCGGCTATTCGTTTGGAAAAAGAAGTGTGACCGCCCTTGACTGGTACAATGCAGCGGATCCCCGACCCGACTATTACCGTTATCTCCCCAGCTATACATCCACCTGGGCGAGCGTGACGGACCCGGTACAGGGACAGATGCTGTACGACCTGATGAAGAGCGATATCAATTACCGGCAGATCAACTGGCAGCGTTTATATGATGTGAACCGGGCAAGCTTCGCTACGATCAACGATGCCAACGGCATTCCCGGCAATACCGTGAGCGGTCACCGTTCCCGGTATATCATTGAAGAAAGGATCATCAACACCAATCGCTTTAATGTGAATTCTGTGATCAACACGAAATTCTCGGAGATCATCGATTTCACTGCCGGGGCCTCTTACCAGCGCCAGGATAATCATTATTACAAGGAAGTGGAGGATCTCCTGGGCGGTGAGTTCTATGTGAACGTGAACCAGTTTGCCGAACGCGATTTCCCGGTTGACAATGTAGCCAACCAGTTCGATCTCGATCACCCGAACCGGATCCTTCACGTGGGAGACAAGTTCGGGTATGATTACAACATCAACATCGATCGCATTGCTGCCTGGGCGCAGGGTGTTTTCAAATTTAGCAAGGTGGACCTGTTCGTGGCAGGAAATGTTTCCCGTACGGGATTCTACCGCGACGGGCATACCCGGGTTGGACTGTTCCCTGATAATTCTTACGGTAAGGGAACTAAGAATGAATTCACCAACTATGGAGGTAAACTCGGTGTGACCTACAAGATCGATGGCCGGAATTACCTTTTCGCTCACGGATCTTACCTGACCCGTGCGCCTTATTTCGAGAACGTTTATGTTTCTCCCCGGACCCGCCACACCCAGCAGGCAGAGGTGACCAGCGAAACCATCCAGACCGTGGAGGCCGGTTACATTATGAACTCCCCCAAGTTCAAGATTCGCCTGGGCGGTTATTATACAACCTTTGAGGATGGAATGGACGTGATGTCATTCTACCACGATACCTATCAGAATTTCGTGAACTATGCGATCAGTGGAATCGATAAGCTCCATTTTGGCGGTGAATTTGGCATTGAAGCGAAGCTGACACAGACCCTGACCGTGAATGCCGCGGCAGCCGTGGGAAGGTATTATTATGATAGTCCGCAGAACGCTGTGATCACTGTGGACAACAGCGCTTCCATCCTGGGCCAGCAGATCATTTATGCGGAGAATTTCCGCGTTCCTTCCACGCCGATGGAAGCTTATAGCCTTGGCCTGAATTATCGTTCGCCGAAATTCTGGTTCGTGAGCCTTACGGGAAATTACTTCAATGAATCCTATCTCAGCATCAACCCCCTTCGCCGCACCTGGGATGCCCTGAAATTCGTTCAGAACGATAAGGCCGGTTATGATGAGATCTTCAACCAGACAAAATTCGACGCAAATTATACCCTGGACTTCTTCGGAGGTTATTCCTGGAAACTGCCCAGGGATTTTGAGATCAATAAGAAAGCCACTTACCTGGTATTCAATGTAGGGGTGAATAACCTTTTAAATAATAAAGACATCATCACGGGCGGTTATGAGCAGCTGAGATTCGATGCGCAGACCTCTGCCAGCGATCCGGTGCAGGTGGGAAAATTCCCGCCGCGACTGTTCTATGCTTACGGGTTGAACTTTTTTGCCAGCGCCACCCTCAGGTTTTAATCTTTAAAAAACTTATACGATGTATAGCAGAAATCATTTCAAAAACTATTTGCTGGCCGGGCTGCTCGCGGCAGGTACCTTGTTTGTATCCTGCGACAGGGAGCCGATCGGACCGACCGGTCCGGACCCGGTGGGCCCGCCCGTACCCGGACAGTATATGAGTTTCGCAGAGTTCCGTGATCTTTTTGTGGGGCCGGCAGATATGACCATCCCGGCAGGAACCAAAAAGATCCGCGGCGTGGTCATTTCCAACAGCATCAATGAAGCGGCCGGAAATTACCGCCTCCAGGACGAAAGCGGCGCCGGGATCTATTTTTATTCGGTAGTGGGATCACCCATCTATGCAATGGGCTCCGTGCTCGAGATCGACGCAGCCGGATCGGGCGTATTCACTTTGTGGAATGGCGACCTGGAGTTGAAAAGCGTTCCCCAGGCCAAAGTGGTTCCTCTCGGCGGAACCCTCAATATCACACCCCGGGTGGCCACGATTTCGCAGATCATCGCAAACCGCGATGAATGGGCTTCTTCACTGGTTCGCATTAACAATATCACTTCGATCTCTGTCGGTTCTACGAATGCTACAGGTACCACCTATAACATCGTGGATGCAACGGGTACGATGAGTATGTTCGTTCGGACGGCTTCGGGGATTACGGTGAACACGGGGGGAACCTCTATCACCGGGTATGTTTCCATTTATAATTCAACAACACAGATCGGTATCCGCACGGCGGCCGACATTCAATAATTTTTTACAAGCCAGAATCTTAAAAAAATGAATACGACAATCAAAGGGATGAGATGGAGCCTGGTGCTGATCGCGGTGAGCCTGCTGGGTGCGGGATGTAAAAAGAAATTTACAGACCCTCCCGTGACCGGTGCGCCGGATATCGTGGCCAATACCACGATCGCTGATCTGAAAGCCCGGTTGACCTCCACGGGAACAACGGTTGCCATCACTGACGATGTGATCATCGAAGGGGTGGTGGTGATGGACGACCGTTCAGGAAATTTCTACCAGCAGATCGCCATCCAGGACGCGACGGGAGGTATTCTCCTTCGCATAGCGGGTAACAACCATTTCAATGAATATCCTGTAGGTCGCAAGATCTATGTGAAGGCCAGGGGCCTTTACCTGGGAGAATATGGAAGAATGATCCAGCTGGGTGGTGGCGTTGAGCCGGGTGGCGGCGGTGTCACCCTTTTGGCGGTGAATCTTCGCGATCAGCATATCATCAAAGGACCTCTCAACCAGCCCCTGGTTCCCCGGGTGGTGACGGTATCTCAACTAGGAACCAGCCTGCAGGATCCTTATGTGAATACGCTTGTAAAGCTGGAGAATTTCGAATTCGCATCGGGTGAGTTGAATAAGAATTATGCCGATGACGACCAGTCGGGGAACAGGATCATCCAGGGATGTACCACACCAACAACTAACAGGCTTACTCTTCGCACGAGTAATTATGCCAATTTCGCGACCATCCCGGTCCCGCAGGGTAATGGTGATATCATTGGGATCTACAGCATTTTCAATTCTACCAAGCAATTCACGATCCGTGATACCACGGATGTGATGTTCTATGGGCCTCGCTGTCCTTCAGCCGGTGGCGGCGGGCAGATCAGCCTGGGAAATACCTCTCCCTTCCTGATCGATTTCAATAACCTGGGCAGCAGCGGGCTCCCGGCTGGTGTTTACGTAAAGCAGGATGCTTCTTCCCTGGAGCTTGGCAATGAAGGGACCGTTTACAACGGCAACTTCAATTCAGGCACTGCCTGGAATCAAACCAGTCTCGGGTTTAAGAATTATGCATCAGCAACCGGCCTCGCGGCCAATGCCAGTTCAGGTACGCAAAGTGCTTCTGCCAACCGGGCGCTCGGGGTAAGGCAAACGGGAACCGCGGGGTCGGGCGGAGATCCCGGTGCCGCTTTTGCTTTCCAGCTGGCAAATACCACGGGAAAGACCAACCTGCAGCTGGAGTTTAAGCTGCAATCGCTGGACGGAACCGCAGCGCTTGCGAGAACAACAACCTGGAGAGTGGATTATGGGATCGGTCCCAATCCTGCCCTGTTCTCGACAGTGGCTACCAATCCACCGACGCTCACCACGCAGTATGGGGTTTTCTCCAATACTACGGTGACAGTGAATTTCGGGGCTGCGCTGAACAATGTCAACCAGCCGGTTTGGATCCGGATCGTGGCATTGACACCCACAACTGGAGGAGGCAACAGGCCTTCTACGGCGATTGATGATGTGAAGTTTAGCTGGAATTAA
>CAMLEM010000070.1 GCA_946479005.1 uncultured Chitinophagaceae bacterium
CGCTATGATCACAATAGCTCCCAGGTCATCGATGATGGCGAGTGCCGTTAGAAAGATCTTCAGCGAAACAGGTACGTTCCTGCCAGCCAGCGATAGAATACCCAAAGCGAAAGCGATGTCGGTCCCCATAGGGATCCCAAACCCATTTTCGGTTGGAGTGCCCCGGTTCAGGCTGATATGGATCAAGGCAGGGATCAGCATACCACCCACGGCTGCAATGATGGGCAACATAGCTTTCTTCACCGTGGCCAGTTCACCCCGGTATAACTCACGTTCTATCTCCAGGCCCACCAGGAGAAAAAAGATCGTCATCAATCCATCATTGATCCAATGTTCGATACTATGGTCCAATTCAAGACCGGCGAACGAGAGGTCGAGGTGCCGTTGCCAGAATTGCACATAGTTTCCCGGGCCCTGGAGATTGGCGACCAGGAGGGAAATGATGGTAAAAAGGATAAGAATGAATCCGCCGGCACGCTCACTTTTGAAAAAGGATTTGAATAAATCCATAGGCTGGAACAGTGAATAGTTAACAGGGATAATAAGGGTGAAAGGTACAATTCATTCCCGGGGATGATCATCATTTCCCGAACCGGTAAAAGATCTGCACCGTGGCTGGCTTGCTTCTTTCCGCCCGCGATACGGAATAGAAAGTTCCGGTGAGCGCGAGACTGGTTGCCAGTTCAAAACGGTCCAGGAAGAGCAGGCCGAATCTAAGACTTGCCTGTCCCCAGTTTTTTTCGAACCCGGGGTAATCTTTTCTTATAGTTGTGGAACCCGTTAATCGATTTACGGATGTGAAAGTGGTTTCTGTAGTGGAGAAATTATAACGGTATCCGATTCCCAGGTAGGCAGAAACCTTTTTCCCTCTTGAAATTACCATATTCAAGGAAGCTGCCGGGCCGATGTTGGTCTGCCTGAGGGCATAACTGTTATCACTGCCCTGGCCAACCCCGGTTTCAGACTTATAGAATCCCGATCCGGTACCTGAGAAGGCGCTGGCAATGAGTTCAGCCCTGACAAAAATGGTCCTCGATCGGGAGGGATAAATATCTACCCCGGCGGAAACAATATAATTGGTGGTCAGATTGAAAACGATCGCTTCCAATTCAGGATAAAATCCACCGGTAAACTGCAGCTGGCCAAAAGTGGCACCACCCCCGGCAAAAAACCGAACCTCCGTTTTTTCGTTCACCTGGTCATCGGCGAGGAAGGCCGGCGCTTCCCCGTCTAGCGATGTGATAAACCGGGTCAGCTCAACCCCCTGGTATCGAAGTTTTTCGATCCTCATTGCCTTCTCGGCAGAATCTGGCCGCCCTGTAAGCAGGGTCCTTAATTGTTCGTGAAACTGATTCGTGGTAATGATGCTCGTTGTCACCTCATCATAATGCAGGATGTACCTGAGCTCCACGGCGCTACCCGGCTCTTTTTCTATGAAATAATGTGATTTGAAATTCTGGACCTCGTAGAGATCCACTGTTTTTCCATCTGCCAGGAGACGGAGAAAATGTTTTCCCACCAAAATCGAATCCCGAATTTTTTTGTGGAGCTGTGTAATTTCCACAGGATTCATATCCATTATCACGGTCCTGGTCCTGTAGTGATCAAATCCATCAATTCCAAACCCTTCGATCATATCCACATCATACTGGCCTTCCGTTCCATTCGCCCTGAATTGGATCCTTTTCGGATTGGAATCCCATTTACGGTAATCTACTTCGCCGCGGATGGTATCACCTTCTTTAATGATATATCCCGGGTAAAATTTTTGAGCTTCGAGCGCTTGGGTACTCAGGCAAAACACCAGGAGAAAAAATAATAACAGTTTTGATTTTGGCATTCGGGAAGTTTCGGCCAAAGTATCATTTTTCCCCATCATTCTCAATATCCACCTCCCTCTCCACGGTGATCTCGCATTCACCGATAACGGCAGCCAGCGCCCCGACGGCAACGAGAATGGGCGCGAATACAGCTCCCACTACGCCAAGAGTGAGAGGGAAACTCATTATTTCCTTCCCGTTCCTGTCGTTGATCGTGATCTTGCGGATATTGCCTTCATTGATGAGCTCTTTCACTTTCTTGAGGAGCTTTTCCCCTTCGATCTTTATTTTTTCTGTTGTTATGGGCATAAAATTGTTTTGCCAAAGGTAGGAAACAAAAGAGGCCGTCAAATGACGACCTCTCTTTTCTAAGATCATAATTACTTAATCTCCATAATTCGGCCTGATCTCGATACGCGTGTTACGGGTACGTCCGGCTGCTGTCGCATTGTCAGCAATCGGCATGGAACCACCGTGACCCTTTGTATCGATCCTGTCTTCATCAATGCCTTTGCTTACCAGGTAAGCTTCCACTGCCTTCGCGCGATCTTCTGAAAGCTCTTCCAGGTCTTCCTCATCACCTACATTGCTTGTATGAGCTTCGATCAGGATATTCATATCCGGGTTCTCATTCAGCAATGTTACCAGGCGATCCAGCTGTGCTTTGGAAGGATTGGTAAGCGTTGCATTGCCAGAACCGAAATTGATGGAAGGTGCGATCGTACCCAGCGACTTGGTCACATTGGCCGGCACATCAGGACAACCATTGTTTGCCGTTGTTCCGGCGATATCCGGGCAGCGGTCGTTGTCATCCATTATTCCATCATTGTCGCGATCGGTAGCGGGGCAACCATTCCTGTCGGCTGGACCGACTTCATTGGGGCAGCGATCAAGCTCATCATTGATGCCGTCGCCATCCGTATCGGGAACCGGGCATCCGTTGTACTTGGAAGTACCGGCTTCATTCGGACATTTGTCCAACTCGTCATTGATGCCATCTCCATCCGTGTCGGGTACGGGGCAGCCATCATATTTGGCTACACCTGCCACATCAGGGCATTTGTCGAGCTGGTCGTTCACTCCATCTCCATCCCTGTCGGGAACGGGGATATCAGTGGCCTGCAGAACCGGCTCTACCTTGCCACCAAACAATCTCAGCTTCAAACCGAGCTGTATGTTTGAATTTTTCCACTCCATTTCGGAGTTATGGTTGGCTCTTTCATCCAGGTCGCTTAAGCCGTGGATGTAACGTCCAAAGATGCTCACCCTTGAACGGGGGAATAATTCCAGGCCCGCAGAAAGAGAAATGGAAGTTTTGTTGAAATCGTCCTCTACGGCGATATTGTCTTCATCGTCAACAGAGGAAAGGAAATCGAACTGTGGCCCAAGTGTAATGGCCAGCGCATTCACCGGGTGTATCTTCAGAAGCACCGGCAGTGAAATGTAGCTGATCTTTCCATCACTCAGTAAAAGGGGCGTAACGGTACTGTTTGTAAGGTACCGGTAGGAACTGTACATCAGTTGCGGTTCAATGGAAACGCTGGAACCGATGGGGAAGTTCACCCAGGCGCCGGCAGACCAGCCGGTCTTTCTTTCAAACTCCACATTATCGGGATTGTCACCCTTGATGCCAAATTTTGTGAGGTTTACGGCACCCAGCAAGCCACCCGACACGGTGTAGCGCTCAGTGTTTTCTGTATCCTGCGCGATAACTCCACCGATCAGAGAGCAGGATAGAAGAAATAAAAATGCACGTTTCATAAGTTGATTTTTTTTGTGATTAATAGATGCATACGAAATCACCAGTATCCCTGGCACCTGCAATCGTATTCACACCTGTTTTCATAGTACGTTGATAATTCAAATGCTAACCCGTTAAGGTTTTCAAAATTTATACCAATGGAAGATTCGTACTGTATAAGAAATTCCCCATTGGCATCCCACTTTTTTGCAAGTGCGTGATTTGATGTTTCTGGCACGTTTTTAAAACATAATGCCGTATGATGAATCTTACGGTGATTGACTATCGTTTTTGCATAAGAAAAATCTTTTATCTCTTTCTTTTGACTGCTGTGATGCTTCCACTGCAGGTTTTTCCCCAGCAGGAATTTTCATTGATTGATAATCTTCGGTTGGAACAACAGCGGTTCATTAAGAACTTAAAAAATACCCGGGTTGACAGTTCCATTGTTCATCCCATTGCCCGTTCTGTTGATCGGGAAATGAATGAATTGTACAATGCAGTGTGGAAGGATCACAACCTGGAGGAAGCGGAAAAGGAAAAAGCTTTACGGTCGGCGATCTTTTTTATGACCGAACTGGGAAGGAACCTGCAGCATCAGAAATTCGACCTGTATAGTGTACCGGCTGCGCTGGAAGCATATAAATCCGTGCTCTCCTCCCTGGTACACGGCCGGGTCCCGTCGGAACAGTTCAATAAGCTTGATCGCAGGATCACCCCTTTGCTGGCGACGGCTTTTACTCAATATGAGGAATATAAATATCTCGATGACCTCGCCACTTACCGGCGGGTAGCTTCATCACCTGATTTTATTTTCAGGTTCCTGGAATCCAGGCCAAATTTCCGCTTCAGGGACTCGCTGTTTGTGGTAGCGGCCATGCACAACCCGATGAAGATGATCAACTACATCAACAAAAGGAAAGGAGTGGCCCCAAAGATCCTTGTTTCTCCCAGTCCTTACATACAGGAAATCGTTGCCCTTTCTGAGGAAAAGAATGTATCCGAGCTGCTGCCCTTCCTCCGGCAGATCCATAACAATGAAATGAAGATCACCGATATCCTGGATGCAAGAACCAAGACAACTGAGTATTTCCAGATGTTGGTGAATACACTACACCGTGCCGTGAAAAAGGGAGACCTTTCCCCGAGATACCAGGCCCTGCTGCGCACGGGCATCCGCCAGAAGGCACTTGCCTTTTATGTGAACCTGGTGAATGCGCTGCACGATTCGCAGGATGCCATACGATTCGCATCGGTAAAAGGATTGCGTGCCATCGACCTGTACTATATCATCACCAGTTGCGGGGAAGATCTCTACACTTCCAGCTATCTCGGGCTGTACAAAAGATTGAAACAGCAAATGCCCGCGGATTCAGCGGATTCCATTTTTGAACTGGTGGGCTTCGATAATTTTCACGTCTTTATGAGGCTGGCGGCGAATTACGGTGTATTGTCGGATTTTCTTTCCGTGCTGCCTGCCGATCACGCCGCGCAGCTCCTGCACAGGTACATCTCCGCGATCGGGCAGGATACGGAATCGGGGGTGGAAATGGCGATGGATATTGCGGACTCATTTGGCGCGTTGGCGGATTCGCCGGAATTACTTGCCATCGCGGAAAAGGAGCTTCAGCTGAATCTCGACCGGGTCCGTCGTTCCGGTTCTTACCTCGGGATGCGTCTTTACGGGATCCTCGCCCAGGTGTTCCAGCTTGTTAAGCAGGACGGGAACCTGGAAAAATTATGGGTAAAGCTGGGAAATTATGACCTCCTGAAAAGAAAGGACCTCTTCAACAGGAATGACGAGATCGTGGAACTTGTTTTGTTCTATGGGGATGAAGACGGGGTAGCCTCTTTTAAGAATTTCCAGAAATTATATTCGGATGGAAGTAAGTGGAAGGTCACGCGAACACCTAACTGGATCAATGTGCGGTCCGTTTCTGAACAACCCGTAAGCATTTATGCGAATCTTCCGCTTGGGATCGAGGAGGGACTGGATCTGCTGGCGCAGGACAGCCTTATGATGCACCTTGCCGCCAATGGCCTGGAGCCCTCGATATTGGTACACCGGGGACATAGTTATCACCTGGAAAAAACCCTGAACCGGCTTTCGCCTTCCGTAAAGCTGGCTATACTTGGATCCTGTGGCGGATATAATAAATCCATCAGCATCGCCACCATCAATCCCGATGTACACGTGATCGGCTCCAAGAAGACCGGCTCGAAATCCATCAATGATCCGCTGATTGATGAGATCAATGAAACCCTGGTAAGCAGGCAGGACCTTTCCTGGCCCGAGATCTGGGACCGGCTGAGGAAACGGTTCAGCCGTGACCAGGCTTCCCTCGGATTGTTCAATGAATATTTCCCACCCAGCACCAATGTGGGGTTATTTGTTTTGAAATTATTTCGGCAGGAGGGCTAAAAAAAAGACCGGAACTTTGTTCCGGTCTTCGAATATTCTTTAAGGGAGGAATCAATTACAGGTCAGGCCGGGGATGGAAGGAGCAAGCTCCACACCATTGCCATCCTTAACGCTCCAGTCGCCAGTGATGACGCCACCGCTATTGGTAGAGTTCCAGGAGATGGTGATTTCAATTTCTTCGCAGGCGCCTACGCTTCCTTCCACCCTGATCACACGGTTAGAACTGCCGCCCGGGATAGATTGGGAAGACGTTAGGTTTCCACCGCTGACAGTTATTACCGCATCTGCACCGGTGAAATTGGTGAGTCCGCCCTGGATCTTAATATAACTCTGTGCATCAGCAGAAGTAAACCGGTATACCGCCTGGCGCTGTGTGCCACAGGTGATCGCCTCACCAGTAAATTCAGTGCTGCAGCCGATCACTTCAATGGAGAAACAGTAGAATTCGTTTCCATTGAAGTCGGTGCAATTCCCGGTTTGATTGCTACCACCCAGGCCGTCACAATTTCCATCGTTGGCGTTATGCCTGGTACGATACACATAAGTTCCCACTTCGGGAAGTGAACCCATCCAGCTGGCGTCATTTGTATAGCACTGGAAGGCTACCAGTTCTTCGTAGAGCAGACCTGGCGTATTGCAGGCAAGGTTTTTATAGATCTTCACATTGTTCGCATCGAGGATGTAACCCCTGTCAATGGCGATGCGGCCACAGCTCACTTCCGCGAGAATGTTGAAATTTTCATTCACATTCACGGTAGTGGGGGCTGTGAGTGTCACGCCACCCGAGAGCAGGGTACCATTGGGCTGAACGATGCCGGGACGATAAGTTCCGGCTTCCTGTGCCGGTATTGCCGGGCTGGCTTTTTTCTCCGCGGTCATTTCAGATTTGTCACAGGAAATAAAAAGGGTCAGGGAAAGAATGAATACGCCAAGCAGGCGCAGCATTTGGTTCGTTTTCATTTTTTTGATTTTGATTTACGGTTAGCGGCCTTTCAAGGGTATTCTCGTAAAATTCCGAAGTGGATCGTGAACAAAGCTAGCGGGTGAAACCCGTGTTTGCAATAGTAAAACCCCCTTTTCGGGTTCATTGATAACAAACCGGGGATATATAAAACTAATTTATTATAGGAGAGTTTCTTCCTGCGGGGGTTGAATTGCCTCCTTCAGGAGTTTCGATCGCCTCTGTGCCGTGCAGCCGGTCAAGAAAAGTAAAATGCAGTCCAAAATTCCTGTTCACTGAAGTATGATGCCGGGAATGGTGCGTGCCACCGATCATTTGCCTGCCGATCCAGGTTTTTGAAATCTCCGGGGGGAAAATGTCCATATCCAGGTGATTGATCACACTGCTGACGGTCATCAATACCAGTTGAACCAGTATGACCACCGGGTGCAGGGGGAGTATCAAAATCGTAACGGGAAAGACCAGGGCGATAAGTAGCGATTCCAGGGGGTGAAAGGAAAATGCCGTCCAGGGTGTGGGGATCCTGCTGCTATGATGTACACGGTGAATGACACGAAACACTGATGGCCTGTGCATCCATCGGTGGACCCAGTAATAGTAGATCTCGTGGATGAAAAAAGATAGGATCAGGCTGGCGGGCAGCCAGGCCCAACCATAGTCGGCCACATTCAAATAAACACGTGTATATCCTTTTTGCCAGAGGAGGAGGGAGACACAGATAATCAGGGCAAAAATAATACTGCTGGTAATGCTATGGCCCATCTCCTTTCGGAACTGGCGGGGGTCGGCATCCCGGTTCAGCTTATAGGGTCTGCATTTCTCTTCTTGCCACCG
>CAMLEM010000071.1 GCA_946479005.1 uncultured Chitinophagaceae bacterium
GACTTTAAAGTAACAGGTACCCGCGAAGGGATCTGTGGTGTACAGATGGACATCAAAGTGGATGGCCTGAGTATGGATGTGATGCGCCAGGCGCTGGAGCAGGCCCGCAAAGGACGGCTGCATATCCTGGAAGCGATGTATGCCACCATTCCTGAAGCGCGCAATGACGTGAAGCCGCACGCACCAAGAATGGTGAAGCTGTTCATCGAGAAAGAATTCATTGGCGCCGTGATCGGGCCTGGTGGAAAAGTGATCCAGGAGATACAGAGAGAAACAGGAACCACGATCAACCTCGAAGAGGTGAACAATCGCGGAGAAGTGAGCATTTTCAGTACCAATAAAGAAGGAGTGGAAAAAGCAGTGGCCTGGATCAAGGGTATCGTTGCGGTTCCGCAGGTGGGGGATGTTTACGAATCAACCGTTAAGTCCATTATGCCTTTTGGCGCCTTCGTCGAATTCCTACCCGGCAAACAGGGGCTGGTGCATATCAGTGAAGTGAGCTGGAAACGCCTTGAAACCCTGGAAGGCGTGTTGAAAGAAGGCGACAGGGTAAAAGTGAAGCTGATCGGAACAGATCCTAAATCCGGCAAATTCAAATTGTCCCGCAAGGTGCTGATCCCGAAACCGGATCAGAAACCCAGGGAAGAGCAGACGCCGGACCGCCAGTGATCTTTTTTATCAATTAATACGACCGGGGATGGAAACATCTTCGGTCGCTTTTTTTATGGATCACATACAAATTACATTTTCGCAATTGCAGCCGGAACAACAGGAGTTGCTTATCGCTCATTTGTCGGAAGCGGGTTACGAGGGTTTTGAAGAGAAAGAAAAGGAATTGATCGCCTATATACCCGAAACTTCCTTTGATGAGGTACTGTTGAATGAGCTTTGTTTCAAATACCAGCTCGAAGTGAGCCGTGAGCATATTCCCGACCAGAATTGGAATGCCGTGTGGGAGGCTAATTTTTCTCCCGTGGTCATTGAAGATTTCGCCGGCATACGCGCAGACTTCCACGAACCTGTCAAAGGGGTCAGGCATGAGATCATTATCACTCCAAAAATGAGTTTCGGTACGGGGCATCACGCCACTACGGAAATGATGGTGCTTCAACTCCGGGAACTGGATCCCGCGGGAAAAAAAGCGCTGGACTTCGGTACGGGAACTGGAATCCTGGCCATCCTTTGTGAAAAAATGGGAGCAGCTTCCGTCCTGGCCATTGACAACGACGACTGGAGCATTGAGAATGCGCGGGAGAATATATTGCGAAATCAATGCAGCCGCATTGCCCTGGAGAAAGGTGATAAACCAGGCACCGGTTCCGGTTTCGATATCATCCTGGCAAATATCAACAAGCACATCATCTTAGAACAGTTTCCTGACCTGGTGGAGAGAATGGGAAAGGGCGCTGTGTTGGTACTTAGCGGGCTTTTAAAGGAGGATGAAAAGGAGATCATCCGCCTGGGGGAGGAGTTTGCACTTAGAAAGATAAATGTTTATATGAAAGGCAATTGGATCTCAGTACGTTTCGAACGTTGACAGAGATTTTTAACGCCTTTCAAATATGCTCAACCCGGCTTTTTATGCTATTTTTGCAGTCCCTGTCTAACGGCAGGAGTTTTGCAACGCTTGGTTAAATGAACGAGATCCTCCTGATTATTTTAGCTTACCTGATTGGCAGCATTCCCACTTCGGTTTGGGTTAGCAATCATTTCTTCGATATAGACATTCGGGATTACGGAAGTGGCAATCCCGGTGCCACAAACACTTACCGTGTGCTGGGCCCGAAATGGGGTACACTGGTGATGGTGATCGATATGCTCAAGGGTGTCATTGCGGTCAAACTGGCCTTTTTACTTCCGGAGTATGCAGACAGTGAAGTGAATCTTCAGAACCTGCAGACAGGCCTGGGCCTGGCTGCCGTCATAGGGCATATCTTTCCCATATGGGCGGACTTTAGGGGAGGAAAAGGAGTGGCTACCCTATTTGGACTGGTGCTGGGGATTTCCCCCTGGACGGCCTTGAGCTGCGTGGGTATCTTTATGTTGGTGCTGTACCTGACCCGCTTTGTTTCACTCAGTTCCATATTGGCCAGCATAGCCTTCCCTGTGTTCATACTTGTGATCTTTAATGTGGACAATCCCATTTACAGGGTCTTTGCCATCACTGTAGCCCTGCTTGTGCTTCTCACTCACCAGAAAAATATCGGCCGCCTCCTGCGGGGCGACGAAAGCAAGGTGCCCATTCTCAGGAACCGCGACCGCAGGCGGGAAAGACGAAAGCAGGCCCGCCATTCAGATTAATTTTTTTCGTCATTTATTGTGGTAAATTCGTGTATCCGGTTTTTTGGTACAATGATTGAAAATTTTTCTCCATTAAAATCAATCAGATGACACGTATCATTTCTTCGTTTTTCATAATTACATCGTTTGTGATCGGCTGTTCAACCAACCCGATCACCAATCGTTCCCAATTCAAACTGGTTCCTGAGGCGGAATTGATGGCGATGGCTCAGACTGAATACACCAGTTTCCTTTCGCAGAACAGGGTGGTGGCACCTTCTGCAAACAGGGATGCGGAAATGGTCAGGAGAGTGGGACAGCGGATCACCAATGCGGTTGAAAATTATTATCGTCAACAGGGACTGCAGGACCAACTGGCGGGGTACAAATGGGAATATAACCTCATACAGGATAACGCGGCCAATGCCTGGTGTATGCCAGGGGGCAAGATCGTAGTGTACACAGGCCTATTGCCGATCACCCAGAACGAAGCGGCCCTGGCTGCCGTGATCGGTCACGAGGTCAGCCACGCGATCTTTAATCACGGAAATGAACGGATGAGCCAGGGACTCCTTCAACAGTTGGGCGGGGTGGCGCTCTCAGTGGCTTTGGCCAATAAACCGGCACAAACTCAGAACCTCTTTCTGAATGCTTACGGGATCGGCAGTAACGTTGGTGTAATGCTTCCTTTTGCCCGAAAGCACGAGTTGGAGGCCGACAGGTACGGGCTCTGGTGGATGGCGATGGCGGGCTATAATCCCCGTGAGGCCCTGGGTCTTTGGGATCGGATGGAAGCTGCCAGCAATGGCGCCCGACCCCCCGAATTTCTTAGCACACACCCCTCCGAAGGACGCAGAAGAGAACAGTTGAACAAGTATATGAACGAAGCGCTCCAGTTTTATCAGCCAATGGGTAAATAATTAAAAATGAACATTTTATAACCCCTGACCCGCTCCTGGCAGGGGTTTTTTAATGGGTTTTCCACATATTTCCGCGTAAAAACGCTATCTTTGCACTCCCCCATTTGAGAACGCTGCCAGGGACGGACTAAGATCTGGCAGAAACCCTTAAACTTGTTACCAGGTATGTCACAAACGCTGTTTGAAAAATTACAACTGGAAGACGAAAAGAATCTCTTAATCCAGGGTTTGCCTTCCTCGATCGAGAAACAGTTTAACAAGCTATCATTCGCAAAGAACATGACTCCCCTGCTGAAAAGCAGGAAGATCGATTTTGCGCTTGTTTTCGCCGTCAGCGAGAACCAGCTCAATGGGATCCTCACGGATGTGATGCCTTCCCTGAAGGAAAAGTCGAAGTTTTGGGTGGCTTATCCCAAAAGCACCTCCAAGATCGTGACCGACCTCAACCGCGAGCGAAGCTGGAACCGTCTCACCTGCGATGGCTATGAGAGCATCGAAAGGGTGGAACTCGACCACGTTTGGAGCGCGATGCGTTTTGTAAAGGGAGAGGATACCCGTTCGAACGGGACAACCACCCGCAAACGCGAAGCGGCTTCTATGGCCGATTAAGAGCCACACCTGCTTAAATGAATTCCAGGTCTGCTTTGGCAGACCTTTTTTTTGTCCGAAATTGAGCGCCCGCGATGATCTCACAGAATACGATACAGCAGATACTCAGCAAGCTCGACATCCTGGATGTAATAGGCGGTTTTGTGAAATTGAAAAGGAGAGGGGCCAATTACCTGGGCCTTTGTCCCTTTCATAATGAAAAGACCCCCTCGTTCACGGTTTCCCCCTCGAAAGAGATCTACAAATGTTTCGGCTGCGGTAAAAGTGGCAATACGATCAGCTTCATTATGGAGCACGAGAAGTATAGCTACGTGGAGGCTTTGAAATGGCTGGCCAATAAATACGGCGTGGAGATCGAGGAAACTTTTCGCTCCGATGAAGACAGGCAGAACCGCCTGAACGCCGAGAGCCTGTTCATCGTGAATGAATTTGCAAGGGATTTCTTCAGCCGTGCTTTGTTTGAAACGGAAGAAGGCCGGGATGTGGGCTTGTCTTATTTCCGGGAGAGAGGATTCCGCGAGGAGATCATCCGAAAATTCCAGCTGGGCTATTCCCCCGAACAGCGCGATGCATTCACGAAAGAGGCTTTACAAAAACAATACAGTGCCGAACTGCTGGTCAAGACCGGGCTTGTAGCGAACCGCAATGACCAACTGGTGGATAATTACCGGGGAAGGGTGATCTTCCCGGTGCATAACAGCAGTGGTAAAGTGGTGGGTTTTGGCGCCAGGATCCTGAAAACAAATGAAAAGGCGCCGAAGTACATCAATACGCCTGAGAACGAGATCTATGTAAAGAGCAAGATACTCTACGGTTCATATTTCGCAAGGCAGGCCATTGATAAGGCCGAAGAATGCCTGCTGGTGGAAGGTTATACGGACGTGGTTTCCCTGCACCAGGCGGGGATAGAGAACGTAGTGGCTTCGGGCGGCACTTCTTTAACGGTTGACCAGCTTAGACTGGTAAAAAAATACACCAATAATCTCACGATCATTTACGATGGCGATTCGGCTGGCGTAAAGGCTGCTTTGAGGGGACTTGATCTCGCGCTGGAAGAAGGACTGAATGTAAAGCTGGTGCTGATCCCCGACAACGAGGATCCCGACAGCTATGTCAATAAGATCGGCGCTTCGCGGTTCATTGAATTCATCCAGCAGAACAAAAAGGATTTCATCTTATTCCAGCTGGAAGTGGCCTTGCAGGATGCAGGATCCGATTCCAAAAAGAAATCGGAAGTGGTGAACCGGATGGCGGAAACCATTTCCAGGATCAACAAAGCCGAAGATTTCACGCGGCAGCAGGATTATATCAAGCAATGCGCAGAGATCCTGAAGATCGATGAGGGAGGAATGCACGCCCTGGTGAATAAATTCATTCGCGACCGCATCGTTACGATGGAGCGACGGCTCCCGGCAGAGGAAGCGAGGGTGCACGAGGAAAATGCGCGCCAGGCACAAACCACAGATTACGATGACAGCACTTTCACTCTCCTGTTCAAAGATGATCTTCAGGAGCGTGAGATCGCCAGGGTACTGATCGAATTCGGCGACCGGATGTGGACGGAACAGAAACGGGTGGCCGAATACATCCTGGATGAAATGGTGGATGAGACCCTGATCGATAATAAAGATGTACTGAACCTGCTCAAAGCTATTCGGGAGCAGCTCAGCCAGGACCCCGCCGGCCTGGACAAGAATTTTTTCGTTTATCATCCTGATCCGCAGCTGAGCAGCTTTGCGGTGTCGCTGCTGAATATGCCTTACGAAGAAAGCGATCACTGGCGAAGGGAGTTCAGCCAGTCACACGGGTACCAGCAAAAGCTTTTCGAGAAGTCTTACGAAGGATTCATTGAATCGCTTAAACCCGGCAATGAAGAGAATCTTTTGCAGTATTTAAAAATGGATGAAGATCGTACACCGGAAGAGATCGATTCCGCCTTGAATTACCTGAAGCTCCGTAAAGTGAAACGTATGCTCCTCGAAAATCAGCTGGACCTGGAAAAGCAGCATTCGGAAGAAGAGCTCAAGGTCCTTTTTCAAACCCACCAATATCTCAAGGCTATGGAGATCGAGTTGGCGAAAAAGACGGAAGCGGTGGTCATCCGCTGATCCCCCGGACCTAGGGCGCAGGTAAAATAAATCAGGTTCAACCGGTTAGATGGCTTCCTAAAACGGACATAACGACCCCTGATCATCTCCCTTCCTGATGTGCATCAGTTTGGGTACAAAAAATATGGAGTACTCTTGGTGAAGTTAGAAAATGGGAGTAAATTACTATTACTGACAACCTCCCTTCTCTACTGATTCGCACCCAGGGCACCTGTTCACCTTAAGCAGGAAGTTCTTTTCATTTCTTCATCTTTAAAATTTAAATGCCATGGTTCAGGTAGAAATCTCACAGCTCTCCGGGGAGTGCAGCGCCTGGAGAGAGCAACTTCGCCAGTTCAGGGAAGAATTCCAGCAAGACGAAGCCCAACTCCGAAACGTCGCCGGTCAGGCACTCTCCAAAGAACAGTTACAGGACGTAGAACATCTCCACAATCAATTCCACATTCAGCTCATCAACATTCACGATCTCAAACAGTCGATCAAAGCACACGATCGCAAAATGAATTATGAGCAGCAAACATCCAAAGGCAGCATCAGTGAGGAATGCCTGGTTCAGCACGAGAAACTCCTGGATGAACTCAATACACTTGAAAATACACTTACTGACCTGAGAGCAGAATTCTCGCAATTCCTCAGTGCAGTAGGTTAACGTTTTAAACATACCGGGTACAGGTTTACAGGTTCAACTTCCTGTAAACTTGTTGTCCCCGGAATGAAAACCTATCATTCACTTCAAAATTTTTCAGCCATGCCAGAATTTGATACCTCACACGTCAAAAATGTTGTCTTGCTGGGCCACGCTGGCTCGGGTAAGACAACCTTAGCGGAGTGTATGCTATATGAAGCCGGCATCATCAACCGCAGGGGCAGCATTTCAGATAGGAATACTACCGGAGATTACCACGAACTCGAGCAGGAGCGTGGTAATTCCATTTTCAGCAAGCTCCTTCACGCCAAATGGCGTGGGTACAAGATCAACATCATTGATACACCCGGCTATGACGATTTTGTGGGCGAAGTGATTTCCGCCCTCCGCGTAGCCGATACAGGTGTGATGCTTCTCAACGCTGTGATGGGTGTGGAAGTGGGTACCGATATCATTTGGGAGTACACGGAACAGTTCAAAACCCCGATGATATTTGCCGTCAATAAGCTGGACGACGATAATGCCGATTTCGATCGTACGGTAAGGGAAGCAAAATCGCATTTCGGGAACAAGGTGGTTATGGTCCAGTATCCCCGCCAAACGGGTTCGGGATTTCACGAGATCATTGATGTGCTGAGAATGACAATGTACAAGTTCAAAGACACCGGAGGGAAACCGGAGAAGCTGCCCATTCCCGAAGAAGAGAAAGCACGCGCCGACGAATTGCACAAAGAGCTGATTGAAGCTGTAGCCAGCAACGATGAAAGCTTAATGGAAAAATATTTCGACAAGGGAGAGCTGGATGAAGACGAAATGAAGACCGGTATGAAAAAGGCGATGATCAACCACGATCTTTTTCCCCTCTTCTGTCTTTCGGCGGAAAGAAATATGGGCAGCGGAAGGCTGATGGGTTTCATTGATAATGTTTGCCCCAGTGCCAATGAAATGCCTCCTCAAATCACGAAAGCAGGTGATGAATTGCCCTGCGAGGCCAACGGCCCGGCCTGTTTGTTTGTTTATAAAACCATTTCTGAGCCACACGTGGGAGAGCTTTCATTTTTCAAAGTTTATTCCGGTACGATCAAATCCGGGATGGAACTTGAAAATGAATCGACAGGGGTGAACGAGAAGATCAGCCAGCTCTTCCTTGTGGAAGGAAACAAGCGAACGCCTGTAGCAGAACTGGTGGCGGGTGATATTGGTGCGACTTTGA